>NZ_JAEHBO010000047.1:0-43089 GCF_016483575.1 Bacillus cereus group sp. N12 | reverse complement strand
GTAGACGGAAAAGTTGTAACAGATGCAGCTGACACAGACAAAGGTCAATTTGAAAAAGGAAAAGTAACTGGAAAACTGGGAGATGTGACAGATACTGAGTGGCATGCGGTAAAGTTTCACGCAAAAGTAAAAACGGGCCAAGCAGGTAAAGACATTCAAAACAAAGCAAAAGTAATAGGAGAGAATGTAACGTCACAAGAGCCACAGGTAAAAGTGAAAGTATATCCAAGAGATTCGAAGTTAGAATCAGAAAAAACAGCAAAAAACCTTCAAAATAAAAATATCGAAGTAGGCGATGAAATCAAGTATACGATCAAAACACGTAATACGGTTTCCGATAGCCTAGTACAAAATCTAGTAATTGAGGATACATTACCAGAAGGATTGGAATATGTATCAGGTACATTACAAGTAGATGGAAAAGCTGTAACAGATGCAGCCGACACAGACAAAGGTCAATTTGAAAAAGGAAAAGTAACTGGAAAACTTGGAAATGTGACAGATACTAAGTGGCATACAGTGGTATTTCACGCGAAAATCAAGTTAGGTCAATTTGGAAAAACGATTACGAATACAGCGGAAGTAACAGGAGAAGGTATATCAAGACAAACGCCGAAAACTGACGTATCCGTGGGGTTAGAAAAACTAGCTGACAAGCCAGTAATTGATCCAATCAAAGATACAGATAAAGAGATTACGGGTACAGGAACTCCTGGCGACGAAATTATTGTCAAAGATCCAACTGGAAAAGAGATTGGTAAAACAACTGTAGATAAAGCTGGAAAATGGAAGTTAGATGTTCCAGAAGGAACAAAATTAACCAAAGGTGATGAAATTACCGCTGTAGCGAAGAAGCCTGGAAGCGAAAAAGAAAGCGAGCCAGCAAAAACAATTGTTACAGGTGAAGAAAAACCAGCAATTGACCCAATCAAAGATACAGATAAAGGGATGGGTACAGGAACTACCGGGGACAAAATTATTGTCAAAGACCCAACACAAACAATAGATCCTTTGAGAATATTACCAAGTACAGGTGGTCAATTTTCAATAGCACTATATGCAGGTGGATTACTTCTTGTAATTGGTTTACTGTTCTTAGTGAGAAGTAAAAGAAAAAATAACTAAAAAATAGTTAAACTATATCCATTATACAATGGAAGATTTCATAGAAAAACCTTAGAGCTTAAGCAGATGGTTTCGGTAGTGCGCCGAAACCATCTTTTTTTAGCATCTAGGCCCAGTACAAGTGCTACTATAACCAGGGGCAAAGTAAATATTTTAGACAGTAGAGTTCTGGCTTCCAGAACCCTCTTTATATGCTAAAATTTTCTTGATAGAGGTCACCTTACATACCCATCAACCCCAAAATGAAAAAAGAGCTGTTTATTACATATTAGGACAAAATCTAGTTCCGGGAGTAAGTTATATTTTCTTAGCTTGATAGGCGGATATGGTGGACCTCAATAAGGAGATACAGTTGTTGGAGCTCGGATGAATAGATTAGCTAGAAGTTTGAAACACATGTTAGAACTCGTTGAAAATTTGGAAAAGTGAAATGTTCATATAGTTAGTCTGGATTATAATTTTGATACAAGAACAGCAACCGGAAAAAAGCTTTTCCATATCATTGGAGCTGTTACTGAATGGGAACGAGAGTTATTGAAAGAAAAACAAAGAGCCGGATTAGATATTGCTAAAAAAAGGGTAGGCAGCTGGGTCGGTCAGCGTTATATCGTGAAATTAATAAGAGAAATTTGAAAATGAATAAATAATGTGTCTATGAATTTAATAGTAAATATGTTTCATTGACTCTATAAGGGGCATTTAGTTGTTTTAGATCATATCGGATTCTTTTGTCCAAGACTGATGAATCCAACGCATAATTGTTATAGAAGTAATGGATAAGTTCCGTTACTCTAACGTTTTCAACAAGTTATGGAAACTTAATATTGATGTAGCGGTAGTACATAATAGTTATTTGGAAAATTAACACTTATGACTATGTATATATAATAGTTAACTTTCCTCTATACGGATATGCAATTTTACATATCCATATAGAGGAAGAAATAAGTGAAGAGTACTAAAAAACTATACTAAAATATTTTTTGGAAATGAAAATTCACCTGGTTAAATTAAATTAGGTATCTTTTTATCGGTGTTATTAAATTATAATTATTTTAATTATAGGGGTGAAGTTCCATAGCAATTTTAGAAGTATAGTATTTTAATGTGTACACATATTAAATAATTAAGATAATAAAGTGAAAAAGGACAAAATTATACAAAAACCTACAAAATTTTACTATATACGCACTGAAAATTTGATGTTTTAATAAGGGCACAAGGTGTTAGTTACATTTTAAGACATATAGAATCAAGATTATCGTCGTATATGCCTTTTATGTAATGACTTAAGGAATAAGTTTATAGTAGGGCATTATGTACAAATGTTTACAATCTATATTTATATTCCTTAAAATTCATCTTTAAAATAATCTATATAGATTAATAGTTTTAGTGTTGGATTTTAAATTAATTAAAATTTAGTCCAACTATTTTATCAAAAGACACCAATAAATGGGGGGATTACTATGAAAAAAGCGTTAGTCGCAGGGTTATTAGTTACAGCAGTATCTACAAGTTGCTTCGCACCTGTAAATACTTTTGCAGAAAGTAATACAACTTATTTACAACCAAGTAGTATACTTGGACCCGCTATGGATAGGTTATCAAATTCGATTACGAAATTAGGATCACAGACGCCATTAATTCAAGGATATGGGCTAATCATATTACAGCAACCAGACCTTGATGTAAATACTATATATGGAATAACAACTGATCAAGGTACTGCAAGAAACCATGTTCGAGATTGGCTGGATACATATAATCCCAAATTATTCAAAGTAAATCAAGACATACAGAGTTTCGGAATAACATTTACAAATTATTACAATACATTGGTTGAACTAGTTGGAAAAATGAATGAAGATCCACAAGCAAAAGCATTATTTGTACGTATTTTTAATTTACTTCAAGGTGACGTGCAAAAAATTCAGTATAATATAAAAATAAATTCAGAATACTTAAATAATTTTAAAGACGATTTGGTTGAAGATAGTAATAAATTTTCTATTAAAGTTACCAGAGCGTTTGAATCTTATAAGAGTTCAAACGGAGACATTGAAAAATTAAGAACAGAAATGGGACAACTTAATGCAGGCATTCAAGAAGATTTTGAAAAACTTCTAGCTCTACCAAAAGAAAATCTAGACGGTTCTTTAAATATTACAAAGTCGGTTATTAATATTTTGAAAGACGGAGTTAAAGATAAAACTGTAGACGTGTCTAATTTGGAAGCGATTTATAACCAATATGGACAACTCAAAAATGATAAAGTAACAGAACTGAATAAAGCTATTGCTCAGAAGCAACAGAAACTAATTCAATTGGTACAAAATTTATCGACTATTGAAGTGCAAGCAACTCAAATGACACTTATTGAGCAGCAATTAAATAACTTTACAAGAACAGCTAAAAATCAAACTCAAAGTTTTGACAATCTAGTAAGTAGTTGGGACACCTTTAATAACATAATGATTCAAACGGGGACAAGTCTTAATGCTGATACGAAAATAGATTCTAATTCATTACAAGCACGATTAAAAGAGCTTAAACAGTTTACGGATGAATTGAAAAAACAAACAACGGAATATCAAGAGAGTGTTACAAAAATAAAAGTAACAGGATGAAATTTGTAGAATTAAGAACAATAATTTTTAATAATGTAAGGAGAGAAAAATGTGATGAAAAAACCTTATAAAGTAATGGCTTTATCTACATTAATAGCAACAATCGTAGCGGGTGGCATTATGCCATCATATGCCTCGGCAGAGGAACCAGCACCTATTTATGCAAATCAAGACCTTAAATACCCTAGTTATTACCTTGGACCAACAGGGCTTGATAATGCGATGAAGGATACTAAATCCAATATGTTGGTAATGGACCTGTATGCTTTAACTATACTTAAACAAGCAGATATTAATTTGGATGGTTTACCTTCAGTTGGCGATGATTTAAAAACAGACATTAAAGCCAACCAAAATATTACTAGAGAAAATGCAACATACTGGTTAAATAATTTAAAATCAGGAATAATTACGACGAATCAAAATATTATCAGTTATGATACAACATTCCAAAATTATTCTCGTTATTTATTACAATATAAAAATGATCCAGTCAAACTAACAGCTTTGCTTACAAAGTTGAATGGTGAAATTTCACAGAATAAAGCTCAAGTTACCAAATTAGTGGATGATTTGAAAAGCTTTCGCGGCAAATTAGAAACAGATACACAAAAATTAAAAGGGAATGCTGAAAAAATCGTAAATATTTTAACTGGTGAAGAAGCTGGAATTCCACTGTTCCAGCAACAAATCGAAGCAAATAAAGCATTAATTGATGAAAATAACAAAATTTATATTGGATCGTCGGTTGCAACTGCTTTCAGTGTATACTTAATTCTTTCACCTTTTGCGCCTCTTGGTGCAGCTGGATTAGGAGGCTCGATATTCGGAGTTGTTTCATCGCAGCAGCAGATAATCAAGGCACAAGAAGAAATTATAAAGCTAACACAAGATATTTCAATGGCGAAACTACAGTCAGGTAGGTTAACGATAGTGCAAGGTGATATTAAAAATTTAACAGATACAATTGATAAAGCTATTGTTTCTCTTGAAAATATAAAGACTACGTGGGATGTAATGGGTACAAAATATGACGCATTGATTGATAAAGCTAAAAAGGTTGACCCAGAATTCCTTGCTATGGATATAACAGCAGATCTGGATACAGCGAAGGAACATTGGGAGCAGATTAGAAAGTATGCTGAAAATATTCAAAGTAGTGAGATTTCGTTCTTGAAATAATAATATTACATCAAGAAATTGCCGAAGTAATGAAAAATATAATATACTAAGTTTCCCTTTTGAAGAACACATAATATGAGTCTCCTGTTCAAGTTTGAGCAGGAGACTTCCTATATAGTTATGAAACTTAATAAAGATTATAGAATAAGAAAATAAGAGTATCTCTATTTTAATATGTTGTTTTATTTGCAATAATCTTAATTCATTTGAAGTAAAGAATAGAAGCTTATGAATTTAATAATATATGTGATGCATGTAAAAGAGTAGGTGAAAAAGATGAATAAGAATTTATATAAGAAGATTATTTTGTCAACAATCATTACGGGAATGGCAGCGAATAATGTAATTCCACTTCATACTTTAGCAGCAGAACCAACTGTGTCCCAACAGCAAGAAAGTTTGAAGAACTATTCCCTTGTTCCTGGTGAATTTAAAGAAGTAATGGGAAAAATGGTGGCAAATATCCTTACAATGGATTCATATGCCAATACAATCAGTAATCAACAGCTGACAGATTTAAGTAAAATAAGTTCTATAAATGGTGATTTACAAGCAAACATGATTAAGCATCAACGGGATTCAATAGAGAATGCCGACTTTTGGTTCATGTATTTTAAAACTCGTATTATGTACACGCATCAGAATATTGTAAGTTATAATGATACGTTTCAAGCAAGTTATAAGCTTTTACTAACTGCTATAGAGCAAAAAGATACAGAGAAATTAAAATATGAACTAGAAAATTTGCACAATAGTATTTTGTACAATAGTCAAAAATTAGATGTACTGTTAGAAAAATTGAAAAATTTTCAAGGTGAAATAGCAGAAGATACAAGAAATTTCAAAGAAGATTTCAATCAATTGGAGAATATTCTAGAAAGTACGAACGCTGGTATTCCGCTTCTACAACAACGAATTGAGAATTGTAATAATACAATTAAAGAAAACTATGATAAACGTGGTGGCTATATAGCTTTATCTGTATTTATGCCTCCGATTGGTATACCATTGATTGTCACTACTGACAAGAATATCACATCTGCACAACAAGAAATAGAACAATTAAAGTCCAGAATTTCTGGAGCAGAGGCAGAAGTAGTTATTTTGACTGATGCCAAAAATAAAACGGAACATATGGCTGCAACAGTTGGTACAGCTGTTACTGCTCTTGAAAATATAAAGACTCAGTGGGGGACAGTGGAGAAAAAATATAAATCATTGATTGACAGTGTTGACAACATTAATCTAGACTTGTTTGATGAGATTATAAGAGCAGATCTGAATACAGCGAAGGATAATTGGCAGGACCTTAAAAATTATACGGATAAATTATATGAAGGTGCTAAGATCGCACAAAATAAATAGATTGTACAAATAGGACCAGATTGCAACTGAATATGAGTAAAATTAAATAATAAAAGCTTATCGTAAACTAAAAGAAGCATAAGATGGACAAAATGGCCATCTTATGCTTCTTGTTACAGCAATATTGTCGTACCCCAACAGATTATTGACTCGTGCAACTTCAATATATTATTCATATAATTTGTTTGAGGGTTTATTCCATGATTTTATAATTTTAAAGCTGCCATTATAATAATAATTTCCCCCGATTTTCATAACCGCTACTTAAATTTAGTTAATAACCAGAGTCTTCTGAAGTAAGATTATCTATCATTTTATAGTCATACTTTTGTAATGGTTTTTCAGCAGGCCCTTCAAGTACTTCCCCTGTATACGAGAATCGCGAACCATGGCATGGGCAATCCCAAGAACGTTCTCCATTGTTCCATTCAACTTCACATCCAATGTGGGTACAAGTTGTATCTACAATATGAAGTTTACCTTCTGTATCCTTATAAGCTCCTTTTCTATGTCCATCAATATCAACGACAGCTCCTTCATCGTTAGATAAATCACGAATACATTTTTGAGGAATCTCTAACTTTCCTTTAATTAAGTGTCCAACAACATTGGCATTTTCGACTAAGAAGTTCTTTAAACTAGGATTCATGTGGAAACGAGAGGGAGTATATAATTCCCGATATTTGTTTTTTTCTTTTAATATGATGTCTCGAAATAAAAGCGCCGCTGCGGTTCCGTTTGTCATACCCCATTTTCTATATCCAGTAGCAATTAATATATTTTTTTGATCGGAGGTAATTTCACCGATATAAGGAATCTTGTCTAGTGTAATTAAATCTTGTGCTGACCACCGATAGGGAATATTTTCAAGGCCAAAGACTTGTTGACCGAATATTTCTAGTACTTCATAATGTTTTAGTGTTTCTCCGCCTTGTCCCGTTTTATGACTTTCTCCAGAGATAAGAATAAATTTTTCACCATTAATTGTTGTAGAACGGAGAGAGCGGGTTGGTTCATCTACACTAATATACATACCACCTGGATAATCTGTTTTTGTCTTAGCTGCAATTATATAGGATCGGTCTGCATGCATTCTTGTAGAGTAAAGTCCTGCGCCTTCATAAAAAGGGAAATGAGAACAAGAGAGAATATACTTTCCTGTAATTTGAGCTCCTCCACGGGTAAGAACTACAGGTTGTTCGCCTGTTTTTATATTTACTGCTGTGGTATTTTCAAAGATGTATCCACCTTTTTCTGTAATTATATTTGAAAGATGAGCTAAATACTTAAGGGGATGGAATTGTGCTTGATTTCTCATAACAAGTGCATTATGTATTTTTAAATCAATAGGAAGTTTGTTTACAAGTTCGCCTTCAATACGAAGTTCATTATAAGCTTCTGCTTCTTTTTCTAACTTAAATGCATATTCTTCTGTTGTGGCATACAAATAAGCATCTTGTTGAGTAAAATCGCAATCAATGTGATGTTTATTAATTGTGGCTTGAATGAATTTTAAGGCATCTATGTTTGCTTCGTAATACAATCTGGCGGTAGTTTTTCCAGTATATCTGATAAGCTCGTCATAAATCATATCATGTTGAGCAGTAATTTTAGCTGTCGTATGTCCAGTCGTTCCATTTAATAATTTATCTGCCTCTATAACAGCGACTTTTAGACCTTCATTTACTAAAAGATAGGCAGAAGTAATGCCAGTAATTCCTCCTCCTACAATAATAACATCTACCTGCATGTCATTTTCTAAGGAAGGGTATTCTGGTAAATGGATACTGCTCGTCCAATAAGATTCGGTATTATGGGGTAATATTCCATCGTAATTATTGTTATTTGTCACTATAAATCCTCCATCTAATGGTTTATAGATCTATTATTTCCATTTATTAGAGAGGTAAACTTTTAGTTTAGAAAACAGCAAATTGTGGGTGGATGGCATGTTCAATTTAGATGTAATTTTATTCACTATCATGTTCAGAAGGATAAAAAGTAGAAGATCCATATGGTGAAACAAGATACTTCTTATGTTTGCTTTATGACTCGGAGGGTATTTTTTCTCTATTCTAGACATTGTGTTGCCCTTAAATAAAGTTTAATCAAATTAATACTAAATAATCTTGATAAACAATCATAGAAAAGAGCGTGTTTTGAAAAAGGTAAATCAAAACACGCTCTTAATATTTCAGTTGGTTTATTCTGTTATAAAAAAGTTTAATCATTTTCTATCTATATTACTATACTATCAGACTCTTTTCTTTAATAAGTCTAAAAGTGAATGTGGAGAATTCAAGTGCTTATAAGGAATACTTAGCTAACTGTTCACCCCAAGATGATAATTCAGTTTCAATAAATCCTGCTTTTTTATATACAAATTTGGCTGTAAGGTTATCAGGAGCATATCCAATCATTATTATGGAAATGTTTGCGTTATTATTTCTTCTTATCTCATCAATTACTAGATGTATAGCTTGTTTACCTATACCTTTCCCTTGAAATTTTTTATCAATCATAAGTCTATAAATCCAATAATTATTATCATCAGAATCTATCCCAAACATAGTAAATCCTATCATTTTTTCATCAAGATAAATACCTTTTGCATAGAAGTTATCTAGAAATTGAACTTCTGCGATAGAATAAAGGTTGGATGCAATAAATGTTTGTTGTTCTTCTTTAACAGACAGTCTAATTGCTTCTTCCCAATTACTTTTGTCAATAGGATTTAAATAAATTTTCTTCAATCTGATACTCTCCTTCTAATATTGAAGAGGAACCACGTAGTTTATGGGCTAGTGAAACGTTATCCTCTTGTTTTTTTGCCCAATCAGATAGAAATATTTTCTCATCGACGACACCCACTTAAAGGTATACTTAAAAACACGTTATTATATTCAATATAATTAGTATCTTTCCCTATATTTTATATCATATATTAAGAGAAAGAATGTAGGTTAGAAAGGAGTTTTATAGATTGAGTTATTTGGAGGGAAATGACTTAAGTGAACAAAATATGGTAAGTGTACCTAATCCCTACGTATATCAGACATTACAATCGGTAATTGGTAAACATGTGGTTATTGAAACTGTAAGATGTAATGTAAGAGGAAAGTTAAAGGATGTGAAACCAGATCATTTGCTAATTGAAGATACGGTACCATATATTGTACGAATTCAACAAATTGTATGGATTATGCCAAAACAATGATTAAATTACGTCTAATTTGATTTATAACAAATTGGTTTCATAGATGTCCAAATAAAAACACAGGGTTTTATCTCTGTGTTTCTTCAAATTTTCTTTTTTGGATATAGGCTTGAGCATGGATAATTTCTTTCTGAAGTTCTTTTAATTCTTCCGTAGATCCTGATTCAATCCTCATGTACGTAGTAACTAGACTAATCATCATATCCATCTTCTCTACTATATTTTGAATGACCTGTTCAGATTGCTCTTTTTTAGGATGTTGTATTGCTATTAAAGCATTTTCTATATAATTGTTCTTTCTTTGCTGGATATCATAAATAAACTGCTTTGTGTTTGAGTTCATTTGCTATTCCTCCATTTTGGATATACTTCTATTCTATCATATTCGAATGGAAAATATTAGATTATTCTAAATGTAAACCTGTCTCGCACATCTCCTCAAATATACAAACTAGTCCTTTAATGTAAAGGAAGCTAAGAAAAATTTTTATAAAGAAAAAGCCGATTTCCCTATAAATTAAGGGTATCGGCTTTTGTTCATATTAGGAGGAATTTTGTTTTCTTAGCTGGATAGAGATGTGGTGCTACTCCATTAGTAAAACAAAGAATTTAATTAGCTCACTAAAAAGGTGACTTTAAGTAGGAGGTATATATACGGAATACCACCAGCATTTCTCTCATTTTCCACTTTAATTTATGGAATGAAGTATTTGACGTAAATAACTTCTTCTAATAATAAGGTAGTAAATTATTTGTACACTAATAAAGCTCGTGAATATGAGAATAGAATTTCCTGCAATAGGTAAGTCTATGTGCCTGCTCTGCGCTAAAGCCCTTATTGCCAAGAAGGCCATGCTACTGTGAAGAACTGAAATCACGATAGGTATAAAAAATAATATGCTAATTTGTTGGGTTACAATTTTTTTTAACTCTCTTTTAGTTAACCCTAATTTAGAAAGCATTTGAAATTGGCTTTTATCTCGTTCTAAATCTGTGAATAAACGGAAGTATAAGAAACTAATTGCAAAAATAAAAAATACAACTCCTACTAGTACACTAAGAATAGATAGTATCGCATTCACTTGTTTGCCTTCTAACCATTTTAACACCGGGCTATCAAATATAAAAGGCGGACGTCCGCTCCTATAATCATTTGAAATTATCTTCGCAAGTTGTTTAGCCACATCTCCTGTTTCATACATATTTTTAATTAAAAAACGATAGTCTATATGCGAATCGGTCTTTACTTCTGCTAATTGCTGTGTATTTATTATTGTTTCGTACATTGAATCCGAAACGACGACAGAAAAGTGAGAAGATGGGCTGATAATATTATTTATTAATATTTTGTTCCTCGAAAGATTAAAATGTTTATTATCCTGTTCTAGTGTAAGTGATGAAGACATTTTCTTTAATTCCTCTTGAGAAGCCGCTCTCAGATACATTTTTGATGGAAGGATTAGACTGTCTGTTTCCTTTTTTAACGTTTCTACCGGGTATCCTAGTGTTTTGGCAGTTGTGTTGTAATCAGTCAGTTTCATTATTGATATTCCTCCGTCTGTATAAAAACCAGTAGAGGATACTAATTTATATGAGAATCCAGCATTATGTAATTGTTTCTCTATTTGAGAAATATGAGATGCCTCCTCGTTGTTGCCTTTAAATGATTTATATTCGAATGCATAAGAGCTGTTAACTGTCGCTAATGCGCCATTTCCAATAGAAAGACAAGCACCGATAGAGGTAAAGGCAACTGCGGAAAGTATACTTACTAGAAAGAGTGTTCTTGCGTTATCTGTCATTCGATATGTTAACTCTGAAATCATTAACATATTGGTTTTTTTAAAGAACGTGTATTGACGATTTTTCAATATTGTAATGACATAAAAGCTGAGCTGAGTAAATAAAAAGTATGTTCCTAATACGCTTAAGAAAACACATATTAACAGAACGTATATTTCATTTCCTTTTCTTAATGCTGTATCTAAATAAAATGCCGAGATATATCCAATGCTAATACAAAGAATTGAGAAGAAAGCTAGCCATTTAGATGACTTTGGTTCTGCTTTTGGTTTTTCTTCGGATTTCATAAGTTCAATTAGCTGTGATACTTTCATTACCCGTACAGTGAAAAAAGAGACAAGTATAAATAAAATAAAAAACATAAGAGATGTTATTAAAATTGCCTTAGCAGGAAAATAAAATGGAAGCCCACCTTTTAACAGGAAAAGGGAACCACTTATCAGTAAGATTAGTTTTCCAAAAACTAATCCAAGTCCAATCCCAACAATAATTGCAGAACATCCAATTAACATATTTTCCATGAAAATTAGCTTTTTTAATTGTGCGTTAGACATGCCATGGAGTAATAAAATCCCAAATTCCTTTTTCCTTGTTTTTAAAAACATAGTAATAGAATATAGAATGAAAAAGAAGGAGAAAAATATAATTAGATATTGAGCAATTTTAAATCCTTTTGTACTTAAAGAACTCATGGTCTCACTGGTCGATACAAGATTACCAGTGAAATTAGGATGAAATGCAAGCAATTCAAAAGTAAATAGTACCATCACGGCAAATGTACTACTCAAAAAATGTCCAAGGTATAATCGTTTATTGCGAGTGACATTATTATATACAAGCTGACGAAAATTCATGTTAATTACCTCCTAGTGAAGATAGTACATCTGTGATGTTTTTGTGAAATTTCGAACGTTTGTCACCGCGATAAATTTCATTATAAAAAGATCCATCTGTAATGAAGATTACTCGATCACAGTAACTCGCTGCTACAGGATCATGTGTCACTAGCATCATAGTTACTTGTTGTTCTTGATTTAATTTCTTTAGGAGTTCCATCACATCATTTGCCGCTTTTGAATCTAAATTTCCTGTTGGTTCATCTGCTAATATTAATTGAGGAGAATGAATGAGGGCACGAGCAATGGCGGTTCGTTGAGCTTGTCCTCCAGAAATTTCATAGGTTCTTTTATCTAAAATCTGTTCAATTCCAAGTTTTTTAGAAATAACTTCTACTTTGTTGTTCATTTCATTCAAACTTACATTATCTAATGTAAGTGGTAAAACAATATTCTCTTTTACAGTTAGAGTATTCATGAGGTTAAAGGATTGAAAGACAAACCCTAGTTCACGGCGTCTAAATAATGCTAAATCATTAGAAGATAAACAATGGGGATTTTTTTCGTTAATAAATACTTCTCCTGATGTTGGTGCATCAATAGTAGAAATCATATTCAGTAAAGTTGATTTGCCACTTCCTGATGCTCCCATAATTCCTACAAATTCTCCTTTTTGTATTGTCAAATCAATATTGGAAAGAGCTGTATAAGCTATATTTCCTGTATTATAAATTTTACTTAAGTTACGGACTGTTAATATACTCATAGTTATTATCTCCTGTTCGTTTGTTGGCTATATATAATTTAATCTAAAGTATTATAGTCCTCATATTGAATTGTCTTACATTTACCTTACAAGCATGTAAGAATTCTATCTTTTAAGAAAATTGTTTTAGAGGAGGTTAGAGATTTAACTCAACATATTTACATGTGTATAACGCCTATTAAATTAAAGGAAGGAACCTATCAAATTTCCTAATAGGTTCCTTTTTTAAAAGCAAAAATTTCAAATATAGAGCCATGCTTCAAATCTTATAAAGTTAAAAATTTCTTGTTTTATTTTAGCTTGTTATTGATAAGATACTAGCATTCAATTTTTTTATGATTCAATCTAGAATAAAATATCTACTACCGTTTGATAGGCAGTGCATAATAGCCAAAAGCTATATCCAGCAAGGCACTTGCCTCTTGACGCAGTAACAGGTCTTTCGGACGGAACATAAAGGAACCATCAGCATTGATGGAAGTATCAGGGTCTAGAATTCCTTGGGAGGCAAGTGCTTGAATCGATTGGACTGCCCAGTCATCTGCGGCATCGAGTAATTTAACTTTAATAGCTTTATCAGGTTGAATCGGTTTCAAGTCTATAATTTGCTTAACGTTTTGAATCATGGTTGCTGCGACCTGTCGGGTAATCGGAGTAGCACGGTTATACTCTGGAATTCCATTCATAATTTTTGCCTTTGCCTCCTTGGATTCGTCTGGAAAACCGTTAAATCCATGAGCAAGTAACAACGTATCCGCAAACTCTCCTTGTGTCATAGTACCCATTGGATCGAATAAATTACCTTCTTTAGCATCCATGATGTTTAAAGCATAAAGATTATCGATATGACTTCTATAGTTACTCATTTGCGGGACATCTGCTAAGGACGGTTTGTTGTTAATTTTTTGTGCATCAGCCATGAAATCTAGGCTTTTAGGAGAGCTGTAGTGAAAATATGTGATTTCTCCAGCTGCATTTTTTTTGAAAGCAACCTTGTAGCCTTCCGAATCTTCAAATAACAACGGATGAATCATTTTGAGAACTTGTTTTCCGGATAATCCCCCTTCCATGACCAAATTCCCATTTTCATAGGTAAAGTGGGTGCGAATTGAAGCAAAACGTGTGTTTTGGTACAAACCCAAATATTTCTGGGATTCTTTCTCCTCTAACGAAAGATATTTAGTTTTTTCCACCTTCTTAGCAGGGAAATAGTGATCCATGAGAGCTTCATACACGTCTATACTCATCGTTGAATCATTATTGTAAGACATGAAGAATGCTGTTTTTTGTTCAGGCACTAAAATCATCAGTGATTGATGTCCAGGCATACTTCCCCCTTTCATTACGACGTGTTGACCGTTAGCAAATTCATTGAAAGGCGTTTCAAATCCAATTGTCGCAACAGGAATCGTCTTATCATCAAAAACTTGATAGGCATGCATCATATCCATGCTTTTTTTACTTACAATTTCTTTGTCTTTAAACTTTCCTTTCTGTAGTTGCATAATCATGTATTTTGACATGTCTTCTGCAGTAGATAAAATGCCTCCTTCTGGTGCATCCGTTATGTTCCTACTTGTTGGAATCGGATCGCCAGTGGGACCATAATGTATAGCCATTCTTTCGAGAAGATCAGGCGTTAAGCTCATACTTGTAGATTTCATGTCTAATGGTTTGAAAATATTCTTTTCCATATATTTCGAGAAGGGGGTACTAGTAACATTCTCTACTGCAAACCCTGCGAGCGCAAATGCGACGTTGTCATACGTATAAACTTCACCTGGTGGCCGTACTACAGTTGGCATATGTTTAGAGAAGAATTCTTTCATCGGTATACTATTATTAACGTATTCAGGTCCAGTTATCGTTGTGAGATTGGGAGAATCTACCCCGCTGGTATAAGTGAGCATATCAAACAAGGTAAGGGGTTTTCCTGTTTGATTAGGTATTTGTAATCCGCCAAGATATTTTTGTACGTCTTGATCTAGTTTAAGCTTTCCTTTATCGACTTGCTGCATCACAGCCAAAGCAGTAAAAGTTTTCGAGACTGAAGCTATTTGAAAGACCGTGTCCTTAGTAACGGGGATTTTCTTTTCTTTATCAGCATATCCATATCCTTTATTGACAACGACCTTTCCATCATGAACGACGACAAAACTAGAACCATTCACATTATATTTCTTCATTTTTTCCTCAAATAACGGATCAGCAAAAGATTCTATTTCTTTTTTATTAGTAGGTCCTTTCGGCATTTGGATATTAGTTCCGGATGCCAATGGCTTTGATTTTTCAGCCTCTAATGATTGTTGGGAACACGCAGAAATCATGGTTGAAGAAGAAAGAAGAACTGCAACAATCCCCAGTTTGTTAATTGCTTGTTTCATTTTTGTACGCTCCTTTATTTAATTAGGATTTTTTGTTAGCACAACGAGTTAGCGGCTCGTTAGTGTATGAACAGAGTGTAGCAAGAGGCAAGTCATGGTAGGTAGTGAGTTTTTGTAATATTTATAAAGAAGAACAAAAATTGAGTGGGATACAGCGGTATTAATAGTTATGTCATACAAACAATGACATTTTGACACTACCGTATGTGACATAAAAAAACTTAGAATCAAAGAGCAGTTTTTAAAGCATTAACAATAAATGAGGAGGGGAGATTTTCATTGTGTATTACAAAAATATAAAGGGGCGTGTAAGGGGGAAACAAGTATGACTTATTTATGAAAAACAAACCATTAACAAGAGTATTTTAAGGAAAATAAATAATTTATAGGGTTAACATACATGTGGAAAAAGAGCAATTTACCGCTTGTTAGGACAAAATAGCATTTGTGTAAATAATGCTGAGTAAGATAATTGCAAATCCATTTTTGTCCATTTGTCTTTGGTTAAGATGAAAGCTGTGTGACTTGTATAAAACAACAAATAACTACCGATAAAATATGAATAGAGGAGAGGAATATCTTTATGAAAAAACATTGTCAGATTACATCTACAGGTTTAGTCCTTTTAATGACTGGAAGTTCTTTGTTATACACAACACCAAGCTCAATTGTAAAAGCAGAGTCTGATCAAAATGTATCTAGTTCGTTACAAACAAATACTCAAAGGGATCGTACTTCCGTCAAGAAAGCAATGCGGGATACACTACAACTTGGATACCCAGGGATACTCGCCAAAATTTCAAAGGATAGAAAAACGTGGAGTCATGCTGCTGGGGTAGCGGATCTGAGAACCAAGAAACCAATGAAAGCAGATTATCGTTTTCGTATTGGCAGTGTTACGAAGACATTCATTGCAACAGTTCTACTTCAATTGGCTGGAGAGAACCGCTTGAATCTAGATGACTCCATCGAAAAATGGTTGCCTGGCGTCATTCAAGGAAACGGATATGATGGTAACCAGATTACAATTCGGCAGTTATTGAATCATACAAGTGGGATTGCTGAATACTTAAAGTCAAAAGACTATAATATTATGGATACAAAAAAATTGTATACGGCTGAAGAATTAGTAAAGATGGGAATTTCTCTTCCACCAGACTTTGCTCCAGGTAAGGGCTGGTCTTATTCAAACACAGGATACGTAATACTAGGTATGCTTATTGAAAAAGTAACTGGAAACAGCTATGCGGAAGAGGTTGAAAATCGGATTGTTGAACCGCTCGAATTGTCGAATACATTCCTACCTGGTAATTCAACTGTTATTCCAGGTACCAATCATGCCCGTGGATATTTCCAACTAGACGAAGCAAGTGAGCCAAAAGACGTTACTTATTCTTACCCAGGTAATTCGGATGGAGATATGATTTCTACTGCTGACGATTTGAACAAATTTTTCTCTTACTTACTTAGTGGCAAATTACTGAAGGAACAGCAACTAAAACAAATGCTTACTACAGTTCCTACAGGAACAGAAATAATCGATGGATATGGTCTTGGAATCTATGAAAAAAAACTTTCAAATGGTGTCTCGATTTGGGGACACGCAGGTGGCTCTCCAGGTTTTTCTACTTTTGCTGGAGGCACAATTGGAGGCAAGCATACATTAGCCGTCAATTTGAACAGCAATAAAGCTAATAGTCCTAATCCTTTTAAAAATATTTTACTTGCTGAATTTAGCAAGTAGGCAAAAGGAAAAATGAATAAACTTTGTCATAGTTTATTTTTGAACAGCTGACTATATCATTTTCAACAAAAACTAGCGATCTAGTATTTCGATATAATGATGAAAATAGGGACAAATATAAACTAAATACAATAAGTGTTCAAGAATCATTCACTGTAAATAAACAAGAAGTTAATCAAGGTTTTTTTATCCCTACAATTAGGTAACCATGATTATTTTATTGAAGTAGGGAGGCGACATCCAAAAGCATAATAATTTTATATGCAGCAAGCATCTAAGAAATGTTACTGGAATAACCAGTGTAGGTATATATTTATTTGAAAATACAAAAAATTAATCTCTTAGAATATAATACTATGTATTATTTAGTAGATAAAATGAGGGACCGAGGAATTTTTACGTATGATGCACGAAATTAAGGAATTGATTATGACATGTCATTTCTTTCAGGAATCCTTATTATAAGGATTCCTTTTTTGTACCAAAAAATTTGTAAAGAAATAAGATAAGATCGGGAACACATTCCTATCTTTAGCATAAAGAGTTAGCGTATGAACAGAGTATAGCAAGGGGTTTATCATATTTATAAAGGATACTAAAAGTTGAGTGGGATAAGGTTGTATTAATAGTTATGTCATACAAATCATGACATTTTGACACTACCGTTTGTGACAGAAAAATTCTTAGAATAAAAAAGTAGCTTTTAACGCATTAGCAATGAATGAGGAGGAGAGATTTTAATAATGAAAGCATCAGCTCAAAAAACTTTGCAAGATTTTTATTTCTTGTTATTTACCTTTGTATCCGGTTTTTTTTACTTTTGTTTCTATCTGATCAGCATTACATTTGCATTAGTAATGACGATTATTTTTTGGGGTATTCCCTTATTAGCGTGGGTACTACAAACAACTCAAACGTTTGTTCAGTATGAACGTATTCAGACGAAAGTTTATACAGATATATCGATAGAGCTATTCGAACCAAGAAAAAAAGAGGAGAGAGATAAATGGATTAAAGTGAGGGATATAATCCTTAATAATAGCAACTGGAGGGCTATTTTTTGGCTCATGCAGAAAATTTTTGTCGGAATAATGAGTCTTATATGTGCTGTTTTACTGTATGTAATGCCAATAGTATGTATCGTTACCCCCTTACTTTTTCAATATTTTAATATATACTTATTGGGCATTGCTGTGAATTCATGGGAGACAGCAATTTTTGTCATGATTGTTGGTTTCATTCTCATCTGGATACATAATCTTATTGGAAACGACTTAGTTCGAATTATTGGAATGTACACGCGTTTCATGTTTAAAGCTATAAAGGAGTGATAATTTGTTTAAGACTTTAAAACTATGGTTTTGGTATGATTGGGCCTTACTTTGTATACGCTTTATTGTTTGGCTATCATTGATATCAACGACTATCCAACAACAAGATCATTTGACAGTACCACTTTGGATCATAATCCTTTGGGAGGTCGTTTCATTTTCAGTACCTTGGATTTGTTTAATGTTCAGTTATCGCTATTATTTATTTACTGAAATAATATTATTTGGCGGAGTTTGTTTCTATTTAACTTTATTATTTCCGTTAGCGTATCTTGCTTTTTTAATGCCCACTTTTATGATTGCGGCAAATAGCGTTCATAAATCTTACCGCTGGTCAGGTCCTATCACAATTATTTTGTTCCCGTTGCTCATTGCGATATTTTCCGAAGTGACAGATTTATGGGTAATCATCCTACAACTCAGTTTAGCTTTTGCTATGGGCTCTTTCTTTCGTTTACTGGCTATTAATTACCGTCAAAGTGAAATTATTCGGAACCAGAAACATGTATTGGAACAATACGTATCCCAAGTTGAGCGGATTACATTACTGGAGGAACGTGATAGGCTCTCAAAAGACTTACACGATACGATGGGGCATTCCTATACTTCAATTATTATGGGGATGGAAACATTGCGTGTGGAATTAAAGTCTAAAGAAGGAGAGCAACAGCTAGATTCATTATTACAATTGGCCCGTAACAGTATGGAAGAAGTAAGACTGTATTTACACCAATTAGATTTATCACAAGAGTCGCTTCCCTTAGCTACCACACTACAACAATTGACAGAGGAATTTAAGAAACATGCAAAAGTAAATGTACGTACTCGAATAATAGGGGAAGAGTATATGGTCTCCAAACAATCAAAAATGACACTATATCGGAGCTTGCAGGAATCACTAACAAATGCTGTTCGCCATGGGCATTCCACAGAAATCATTGTGTCACTTCATTTTGAACCACAACAGATAAGATTGGATGTAGAGGATAATGGCTGTGGGGTAGAAGAGTGGAAGGATGGATTTGGATTAACTGCAATGAAAGAGCGTGTAAGTCAGTCACAAGGAAGAGTCATTGTTTATTCCAAAAAAGGGGAAGGGACATTAATTTCATGTGTTTTACCGAAACAAGTACAACTGGCTAACGAACAAATTCGCCTGTGTATTGTCGATGATCATTCTTTTATTCGAGAAAGTCTTCATACAATTTTGGGTGGACTGGAGGATTTACAAGTAGTGGGAATGGCTGAAGATGGAGAACGGGCTTTGGAATTGTGCGATAGACTAAAACCAGATGTAGTATTAATGGATTTAGAGATGCCAAATCTGGATGGGATTCATGCAACTAAAATGATTAAGAAAAAATGGCCGGACATTCGTGTACTCATTCTGTCAACCTTCCAGAATACAGAAAGGGCAAAAGAAATTATACGAAATGGTGCGGATGGATATGTATTGAAATCCATAGATTCGCGTGAACTAGCTGAATCAATTCGTCTAGTCTATCGAGGAGGCACGATGATTACTCATGACTTGTTCCATAGGATGTGGGAAGAAAAAGAAGAAACAGGATTATTTGAATCACGATCAGATGGAATAGAGTATGGATTAACAAAACGAGAAGTAGAGATTTTGGAACTACTATCACAAGGAAGCCGTTATAAAACAATAGCTTCGACACTTTACTTGTCAAACGGAACGGTAAGAAATTACGCCTCCAATCTCTATGAGAAGCTAGGAGTTAAAAATCGAGAAGAAGCCGTACAAAAGGCAAAAGATATAGGATTACTTTCTTGACTCTCTCACTTGAATTAGTTAGCTGAAGTCAATGGGGAACTTACAGACAATGCAGGGCATCACTACCCACTCCTACATTTAAAACTACAATGAAAAATAAAGACTTGGAACGCCGCTGCTTTTTTGTGAACAAAGTTGTTTAAAAAGGTTATTTGGATTTTCATATCGAAATAGTAAAACACTATAGACGAAGACTATAACTAAATTTGAAACAAGGTTTAAGGTAGATGAATGTTTTATTCAAACCTATCTTTACAGAGGACTGGTAAATAGTTTTCATATTCGTTAGTACATCGGTCCTAAATCTAAAAGTAAAATAGGTATTTTTGGGTCAATAACATCTTTGATTTAGATGTTATTGACCCAATTTAGAAAATATCTATTAAGTTGCCACGAGTAATTTTAGAATTGAAAGAGGGAATTTCGTAAATTCGGGGATAATAATACTCACTAAATTAAAGCTCTCTATAAAGAGAAGAATTTAGAAACTAAAGAAATCCGTGCGACGGTGCTTGATTGTAGTCAAATATAAAATATGTTGTTTTGAGTTGAAGTAAGATGTGTAATTGAAAAAGATAACAGGATAATATATTTCTAATCATTTAAAGGGAAGGGTATGTGATTGAGGTGAATAATACATATAATGAAAAGACGCATACATTGATTAAACAATTATTAAAAAAGTTTTCACCAAAAGTTCCTGGCTTTTCATATATTGCTAGTTTTGATAGCGGAGTAACTTATAAAGGTGCAGTTGGCTTAGCTTCTATAGAGAAAAATCTACCCATAACTACCAAAACCGTTTTTAATATAGCCTCAGTTTCTAAACAATTCACAGCATTTTCTATATTACTCTTAGAACAAGAGAGGAAATTGAGTTTAGATGATTCAATTGTAAAATTTGTCCCTTCTATAGGTGCATATGCTGAACCTGTAACATTGAGACATCTAATTCATCACACTGGTGGACTAGTTGATTATATGGAATTGGCTCAAGCAGAAAATATTAAATTTACTGATATATTAACTGTGGAAGAATCGCTAAAGCACCTTAAAAATCATCAAATTGCAAGATTCCCAGTTGGCACAAAATTTGAGTATAGCAATACAGGATATTTTTTATTGTCACTAGTGGTAGAGAAGGTAAGTCGCAGGTCTCTACGTCAGTTTGCAAAGGAACGTATTTTTGATCCTTTACACATGAAAGACACAACAATTGTGGATTACTATCCAACTACTATATCAATTGCTAGAGGATATTCAAAGAATGAACAAGGAGCATATAAGATCTATGAAAGCCCTTGGGAACATACAGGGGATGGAGCAGTTCATACAAATGTTGAAGACCTGGTAAGATGGGGAGAGAATTTAACTACAGGTACCGTTGGTGGAAAAAACCTTGTTAAAAGAATGAGCGGAATAGGTCCCAAGATTTCTCCAACTGGGGAGTCGATTATTGACAATGAAGATTATGCTTATGGGCTAAGGCTTGCTGAAGGTTTTAACTATCGGTACTTGGAACATTCAGGAAGTTGGGCGGGTTATCGTTCACACTTTATGCGGTTTCCAAAAGAATATTTGTCCGTTGTAGTTCTAAGTAATTATGATGGATTTGACTCTAAAGAATATGCTAATAAAATAGCAGAAATTGTTTTAGAAAAGTAAAAAATAGAGGGTAGAATACAGTATTGGGATTTAGTTTATTTCACGTTGTTTTATATTGTTTTAACGGTATTTGCCTTACACTTCCTCCAAATCTAATCAAACAAATGGAAATAACCTCAGAATCAGAGTTGGATTTTTTATGTTTTTATTTCTCTTTTTACATTTATCTTTTAATGAGATGAATGCTTTTTTAGTTCATAATAAAAAATAACCAGAAAAACTGTCACAAAATCCGTTTTTCTGGTTGTTCTATAATACAGGTATCAAATAGAGAGTAAGATTTAAACTAACATGTTAACCATAGAAAATGAAGAAAGTCATGCGTCTGCTATGACCTTTGAAGATTTATTTAAGCAGTAATATGCTTTTGCTGTGAAACAAATCATATGGATTGTTATAGATAAATCTATCGCTGAAGAGTTAGCATAAGAAGTATTTTTACAATTATATCGTAGCGATTGGGTAAGTTTCATTACCAAATGAAACTTACCCAATCGACCGCTATGAAGAAAAAATGTATGCAACCATGATACTTAATTTAACTCAAATACCTTTTGTTCCAGAAGCAGTAAAAGATATGAAAGCCATCGCAGTATTTCTTTCTCCAAACTTTGCTAAAGACTTGTCCAACTTATCAGGAAATTTTTGTATTAGAGAATATGGTTCTTTAGAGGAACTAGTACCAAATGAGATGTCACTTACGTTTCCAAATCTAAAACCTTTTCCCTTAATACCTAGATTACTTTTTGGGAATATAGAAAAGCAAACAAAACAACACTTCAAAAAGTTCATTTTTTCATTTTGGGTTAATTCTAAATTCTTAAGTTGATGGATATAGATTATTAACTTAAAACAACATAATTTCAATTATCTAGAGACAACGGTCTTTCATTAATATAATAAATGGAAGGTTATTTAATCCCCTATTTTTGGATATGCAAAATTACATAAAAAAACATGTTTAAATAAGACGCGCTTTTATATATAACTAGAGGTAGAGAAGAAAAACTATTGTTTAGGGTTAATTTAAACTTTTTATTTTAATCGATGTGTGTTGGTATTCCATTAAGAGAGAAATTAAGCAATTAGCCTTTGCTAATCGCTCTTTTATTAGAGCTATTTAACTTTCGTGAATAAGATGAATATCCGCATAAGAATCTTTATATTTAGAAAGGGATAAAAAATGAAAAAAATCGTATCAACACTATGTATAGCTGGAGTGACTTTAACTATTTTAGGAGTATGTCCTCAAAGTAGTTATGCTCATCTCGATCAAATTGATTTAAATGAGAATGATCCTATTACTGCAAGATGGTCTGCAGAAGCTCCGTATCATTCTGATAAAAGTACACATTTATGGATTGCAAAACAAGCTATTGAAATTATGAAAACAGAATCTAATATTGAAGCAAATAAGCAGGCTGTGGACTTTTTTAATTATCCACAATATAAAGATTTATTTTCTAAAGGATTATATGATGCAGATTATAATGCAGAGTTTAACGATGGTGGTACAGGAATAGGTGGCGTTTTTAAAGGCGGATGGAAATCTCATTTTTATGATCCTGATACTAAAGAAAATTATAGAGGAGAAACAAATCCAACGGCTCTTACACAAGGTAAGAAATACTTTTATGAATCTGGAGAACATTTACGAAATAAGGACTATGAAAAAGCTTTCTATTACTTAGGAGTAGCCACGCACTACTTTACAGATGCTACTCAACCTATGCATGCAGCAAATTTTACTGCAATTGATACGAGAGCTATAAAATATCATAGCTACTTTGAAAATTATGTTACAACCATTCAAAAGCAATTTGCAGTCAATACTGGAGGGAACTATAATAATTCTCTATCCACACCTGAAGAATGGATTGATTATGCAGCTCGAGTAGCTAAACCTGAAATTCAAAATATTACTAATGATAAAACATTTAAGTATTATAATAGTGGTAAGGCACAATTGTGGCAAGAAATGGTTACCCCAGCTGTGCAGCGAAGCTTAGGAGAAGCTCAGCGCAATACAGCAGGTTTCTTAAATCTGTGGTTTAAAACTTTTACTGAAAATGTGAAAGCTCCAAGTATAGAGACTGCATTAATCTATGATATAGAAGGAAACGTCATAGAAGCAGGGAAAAACTATTATATCGTACCAAGTGAATCTCCTTATCAAGGTCTAACATTTGAATGGTATATAGCAAATCGTTACGATTATGTCACACTTGCAAATAAAGAAAACAATGGTGTATCTGGTACACCTATGGAATTTGAATTCTACAAAGAAAATGATGCAAACCTACACCACGGGGAGAGTATATATCTTCGCATGAAGCACTCAAATTACGACCAATTCCAATATTTAAATTGGTCTAATTATTCTAGTTGGATTCACCTTGCTCAAAAATCTGATAGTTTAGCTGATTTTAAAATTAAAATTAACCTGGATAATCCTACAGAATATAATATTTTTACAGATGACTATCCATTAAATTATGAGAATATAAATGCAAAGAAAAATTGGATTGTACTAGGTGAAAAAAAACAAAAACCTAGCTCATGGAAGTTTATCCCTGTTAGATAACCTAAAAAGAAAAACACTCGTCCTTAATCAGAACGGGTGTTTTTCTTTTTAGGAATTATAACCCAGAAATTTAATGTTAAAATTTTATCGTTTTTCGACAGAAGACTCCTTCCTCAAAAAGAGAAGGTGTGAAATACCAATTTTAGGTAAACGAAAATTAGAACATAAAAATGAATTAGTTTATTTTGTAATTGCTGAAAATAAGCAAGTATACAATTCATATCAAATGTAAAGCATGTTCCAATCGTATAACTTGTTTGTTTGAAAATTTATTTCATGATTTTACATTTGTAACCATCCACGTTTTTTGAGCTCTTTATACAAATTACTCACGTGGCAACCCATTTCCTTTGAAATATCTGGATAATTTACTCCTTGATTATATAAAATTATTGCTTGTTTGCACTTTTCATCCCATTTTTCTTCTATCGTTTTTACTTTTGTCAATCTCTTTCTAAATTCTTTTTTACCCAGCGTAATAAGTTTTTTTCCTATTTCGCATTGTTCAATACAATACTGTTCTACATCCGTTTGATATTTACAATTTTTACAATATTCATCCTGCAAACGTATTATTCTTACTTTTTTCGCGACCGCTCTCATATCGTATTCACTCCGATTTGATTTATATATATCATAGTTTTACGAGCGTACTCTTGCTATTTACGTTAATCTTATAATTAATTCCAGTAAAAGCTTTACTTAAATTTTTTTCTTGAAAATTGTATTTAAAATGTACTCTATACGTAAATTGATCCATTTTTTGCATCCGTATTCTTTGTTTCCTGTATCTTTTGCCCTGTCTTTAATGCTTTATATTTTCAATGATTGCTTTTTCTTTTGATTTAATAATTTCTATCTGATATATATTACTATTAACTTCCTAATATTTTTATGCTTATCTATATAATAAAAAGAATTTTATGAATTGAGACCAGCCAATTATATATATTTTTTCTCAGCCATTGTGAATCCTTCATCCCTTGCCACGAATTTTTACAATGTTATTTTTTTTACTGTGTTTATTTCATTTTTTAGCGATAATTCTAATGAAAAAACAACAGATTGATTTACGGAATCAGTCTGTCCAAAATCAGAAAGAATTCATCCAATAAAAATAGAACAACATATAGAATATCATATATTATAATTAATAAACTTAATTTTATTGAAAATTGAAATATTAAGCAATATTCCTATTGCTATTAAATTAACCATTAAAGAACTTCCACCAAAACTTACAAATGGAAATGGGGTACCCGTAAGAGGAAGTATTCCCGTAATACCGCCTAAATTAACAACAGATTGCAAACCAATCATACACCCTATACCAATTGCTATAAAACTTCCGAATGGATCTTCACATAGCTGTGCAATTTTTAGTGAGCGAAGAACTATAGCTAATACTCCGGCCATTATTATGAATACACCAATGAATCCTAATTCTTCAGAAACGATTGCCATTATAAAATCAGTATGTGGTTCGGGGAGATAACCAGTTTTTTGAATGCTATTTCCAAATCCACGTCCAATAATTCCTCCTGAGCCAATGGCAATAAAAGAATTTACAAGTTGATATCCATTTCCCTGTGCATCAACAAAGGGATTGATAATTGTAGTAATACGTGTCTTTTGAACATCTGACAAACTAAATTGAATCAAAAAATATAAAATAGGTAACCAAAAAATAGCACCTATTATAGTTCTTTTAATTAATAGATTTATATTTATTCCCGAGCAAAGAAATATGCTAAAAACTATACCTAATATTAAAAGTGCAGATCCTAAGTTTGGCTGTTTATAGATTAGGAAAAAAATTGTAGCTAAAAAAAATAAAAGTTTTCCGCCCCCAATCCAAATTTGTTTAGCTGACCCTTGTCGCAATGCAAAAAAACGGGCTGTTACAAGTATTGTTCCTAATTTAAGAAATTCAGCTGGCTGTATTCCAAAGATCCATGATTGAGCATTATTTACCACCTTTCCTTTCCATAAAACCATAATTAACAAAAAAATCCCTCCAATCATAATACAGATTGAGACTATTCGTTTTTTCCATATTTCATATGGGAGAATAGCACAAACTATTAGCCCAATTGTTCCTAAAAATAGTTTTATTAATTGAGAATCAACAAAATGCCTACTGTTATAACCGTAATGTTGAACAGCAACAATGGAGCTAGCGCTATACATCATGATAATACCTAAAGTACATGTTATGAATAGAGGGAGGAGCAATAGATAATCGAGTTTTATTATTTTTTTCATTTTAAAATCCTCCTGATTTACATTAACACTTAATATTACATTTGCTAATGAATAGAATCTTGTTCTCAACAAGTATTAAATAGTACTTATGTTTTGAGAGATTCTATCGCTTACACCCTGTTCTCTTACGCAAAAATCCCCCTTAGTTACATACTAGGGAGGATTCAAAATGGCATGACTAAATAAAGCTTTTCTCCCCCTAGTAGAGCTTTGGCACTATACAACGTAAAGTAATGGAAATTCATTACTTAGCTATCTTAAGAAGAGCCTTAATCCGACAATTCCTGTTCTACCCATTGGCGTCTTTCGACATTTTTGGGCAATAGCCTGTGTTTGTATAGGAGCCTCACCTAACAGGTTTAGCAATATAAATTTTATGTGTTTGTTCGTGTAGCCAGCATAAATATTTTTTTTTTGCTTGTCAAGTAAACGTATTGCTAACTTTATATTCTTTATTGCTTTATAAATCTTTGAGAAATGATGTGAGAAATTATATTTAATTGTCTCATATAGATACATATTTGCGACTTGGAATGTATAATTTGATTAAGTAGTTTAACCATATAAATTTGATAAACAGTAAAGAAGATATTAATCATAAAATAAGATTTTTTGAAGAATGTTCTTTTGAAGTACGGTATGACTAATGATGTAACTGCTGCTATAAAGTTACGAATTAATCATAAACAATAAGTTTCTTATACGAAATTTCATATGTTTTATAACGTTTTTTTGAACTAATTGTATTTAAATTTTAAATCTTTTAAGCTGAATTTCAAATTTGTAATAGAATCTAATTACATTTCTCTAAAAAAGAATTTTTTATGAATCAAATCGAAAGTTAGTTGACAAATATTAAATTCTGGTTTAAATTTTGAAGTAATTCAATAATCTTTGTTAGGTGAGGCTCCTGTATAGAGAAACGCTGCTGCCCAAAAATGTCGAGAGACGCCAATGGGTCAACAGGAACGGTCGGATTAAGGCCCTTTTTAATGTAGCTGGTTATAAAAACCTATGCTATACAGTGCTAAAACTCAACGAGGGAGTGGTATACGATTTGATAGAAAGGCACCTCTGGGATTTTTGCAGAGCTGTCTTAATAATCATTTATTTGTATTGTAAAAAAACCTTTACTCCTTTTTGAGTAAGGTTTTTTTTGTTTAATGTTATTTATTTTTATCTTGTCTATATTCAAAAAGGAGGTAGTTCTTAATAAATTGATTGCAATGTAACTATTAATGCTCTAATCAAAATTTTAGACAGATAAAATAATACAACACCACTCATGAAACTCTAGAGTCTCCCTTAGCAATATGAGGAGGAGTTAACATGAAGAAATTATTAAATGAATTACTTGTAACCCAAAATGATTTGGATGCAGATAAAGTTTTACGTCATCCGTCGTATGATGTTGCGCAAGAAATAAAACGGTTTTCAATAGAAGATCAAGTCATATTACTAGATAAGATTCCTGTATTAAAAAGCTCAAAAATTCTACAACATTTGAGTACAGAAGAAAAATATAATATCTTAATTCACTTATCTGAAAACAAAGCTAAAAAGTTACTAAATTTACAACCGATAGATGAAACAGTAGATTTACTTCTAGCGGTTCATCCGGAAAAACAAGCTAAATTAATGGCGTATCTAAATAAAATTACAAAACATAATGTGAAAAAATTAATGGCTTTCAAACCTGAAACAGCAGGAAGTCTTGTCACAAGTGATTTTGTTGCAGTTAGAGGGAATTGGTCAGTAAAAATGACATTGAAGTACATTAGGGAACATTCTAAAAATGTAGAATCAATTTCTTATATTTATGTTCTTGATAATCATGGTTATCTTAAGGGAATCGTTTCCATACATGAGTTATTACTAGCAGCAGATGAAGAGATATTATCCAATATCATGATTCGAGAGGTGATTTCAGTACCTGCTGAGGTTGATCAGCAAGAAGTTGTAAAAAAGCTACTGAATTATAATTTAGCAGCAATACCCGTAACAACAGCAAATAATGAAATGATTGGTATTATAACATTTGATGACGTAATGAATGTTATGGAAGCAGAGGCTACAGAAGATATCCAAAAGTTAGGTGGAAGTGAACCATTAAATCAATCTTACTTTGAATCTAGTATTTGGAGCATTTTCTTTAAACGTCTACCATGGTTATTGCTTCTTTTTGTTGCTGAGGCATATACAGGTACAGTACTAAAGTATTTTGAAGACGAAATTGAAACAGTAGTTGCCCTTGCTTTCTTTGTTCCATTATTAGTGGGTACTGGAGGGAATACAGGAACACAGGTTGTAGCAACAATTACTCGTGCAATCGGTATTGGAGAGGTGAAATTTAAAGACATTTTCCGTGTAATGAAAAAGGAATTTGCAATTGGCATGCTTCTCGGACTTGCACTTGGGGTAGCTGGGCTCATTCGTGCTTATATGTTAGGGGTTGGAACAGAAGTTGCACAAGTTGTAGCAATCACTTTATTATTTATTGTTATTTGGGCTTCGCTTGTCGCAGCTGTTTTACCTTTGATTTTGAGAAAATTTAAATTAGATCCTGCAGTCGTTTCTGGTCCATTTATTACAACATTTGTTGACGGAACAGGATTAGTAATATATTTCTTGGTTGCAAAAACGTTATTAAATTTGTAAATATACACTGAAATAAATAAGAAATGTAGAATAAGTATTTTGCCTTGCTTGCTAAGACATAGTGAGGAACTCGGGAATAAGGGAAACAAACACTTTTGTCTTTAGGTAAATAATATTTTAAAGGATTCATTGAATGTAATTAATGCCGGAGGATATAACTATGAAACATCTAAGAAAAATCTTCAAACGAATTTTGCTTCTTCTTTCTATTTTCATGCTTATTGGCATAGGAATATTATTTGGTACTAACTATGGCCGAGATCTTCGTGTAACAATTGCTGGGAGTATACTAACTTCTCAGCATCCACAATATGCGAAATATACATTCCTATCCCAAAAGGAACTAGATAAATTACAAGATAGAATTAATCATCCCAAATGGTCAAATAGTGATGAGAATATTTATAAAAAAATAGCAGGAAAAAGATTAGAAGAATTAAAAAATCAGCCATTAAAAATTGACGTAGAAACGATTAAAAGTAACAAAGATAGTCGCTTTCTTTTCGAAGGGAAATTAGTCACTATTAGTAACCCTTTCAATGTTAAACTTGTTAGCCATCAAGGAACACAGGGCGATAAAAGAGGAGAAAAAATTAGCGTAATGGCAAAACGTAATCATGCACTTGTTGCTGTGAATGCAAGTGGATTTACTGATGAAACAGGAAGGGGTGGAGGAAATATTGCAACTGGAATAGCAATAGAAAATGGGAAAGCAATTGATACAAATATAGATAAAAATACCCCTACAATTATTACGGGCTTAACAAAGTTTGGACAAATGATAACAGGGAATTATTCTACCCAACAACTTTTGGATAAACAAGTCGTTTCAGCAGCAGGATTTATGCCACAGCTAATTGTAAATGGAGAAAAAATGATTACAGAAGGAGACGGTGGTTGGGGTTCTGCTCCGCGAAGTATTATGGCACAAAAAGAAGATGGCACAATAATGTTTCTAGTGATTGACGGTAGGCAGACACATAGCATAGGAGCTACGTTAAAAGAGTGTCAAGATATTCTATATGAAAAAGGAGCAATAAATGCGATGGCTATGGATGGAGGTTCTTCTGCTACGCTATATTTAGGAGGAAAGGTTATAAATTCACCTTCTACATTATCCCATGAAGATCGTTATTTACCGAATGCTTGGATGGTAACAGCAAACCAAAAACAAGAAATAAGGGTGACAATAGATGGGAAAAAAATAGATACTAAAAAATCAGATGAATTTGATGCAAATATTGCAACTGATTTATGAATGCTTAAATAAATGAAGGTTTAATTAAAGTTTAAAAACTAACATACAAATAGTGTAATAAAATTGAAAGTTTTATCATTTAAAATTCATTAAAGAAAAGCATATAGAGATACTCAATCATATGGAAAATCTCCAAGAGTTTAAAAGAAGGATAAATAATGTATACAGTTTACACTCATATTCAATTATATGCTTTTAATCTTATAGTATTTGCTACAGCTATGTGAAATGGACAACCTGTAAAAATAATTGTTGTGATCAGATGAGTAAAGATTAATGCGCAGAATGAATTAGTAATCATACCTGAAGACATTTCATCAAACATCAAAGCAACACATTAGTCGCTTTGATGTTTGTAATGATAAAAGCATGGCATATTGTGTCACTCTTTTTTACACTTCATAACAAATAAGGATAAAAGAACAAAGTAAGTTATGCTTTAAACCTTTACTGATGAGAAAATGTTTGTATAGACCCACACACTTATTATTAGGTAATGTATGAAAGAAATTAAAATGATAAGACACAGACTTATAACTACACAATTGAATTAAACAATAATATTTTGAAACAAGAGTAAAGTTAAGGTGGGGATAAATATGAATGCTAACCAAAAAACGTCCTTATTGGCAGCATGGATTAGTGTAATTAGCAATATATTTCTGACTCTCATCAAAATTATAGTCGGTTTACTTTTCAAAAGTCAGGTATTATTAGCCGACGGGATTCATAATGCTGCCGATGTTGTAGCATCCGTAGCCTCATTGGGATCAATGAAAATTTCAAACCAGCCAGCTGATGAAGATCATCCTTATGGACATGGTAAAGCAGAAGTTATATCATCAGGAATTGTAGCTGTGATTTTAATTTTAGCGGCTTTATTTATGGTTTATGAATCAATAAAGTCATTATTTGAACCAGCGACAGAACCCCATATAATTGCTTTTATAGCAGCGATTATTTCATTAATATGGAAGCAAATTTTATATGTATACACAATACGAATTGGTCGAAAAACAAGCAGCAAAGGGCTTATAGCAACTGCTTATGATCATCTTGCTGATGTTTATGCCTCAATTGCAGCTGTAATTGGAATTGGTATTGCTTTGATAAACAATATCTATTCCATTCCATATGCAGCTTATGGGGATCCTTTAGCCGGTATTATTGTTTCTTTTTTCGTATTAAAGTTAGCGATTAGTATGGGGAAAGAAGCAATATATATATTAATGGAAGGTGGTATTCCTACCGAGAAATGTAGTGAATATAAGAGAGTAATTCAGGCCCATCCTTTTGTAAAAAGAATTGATAGAATGCGCGCACGTGATCATGGTCACTATGTATTAATTGATATTAGAATTAGTGTTCCGGCACATTTAAGCATCCAGCAAGGACATGATATTTGTAGGGATATAAAAACTACTATTATAAATCAGAACCCAGAAATATATGAAGTACTAATTCATTTAAACCCATGGTATGAGGAGAAGTAGGTTTATTGAATTATAGATAGATATAAGTAAGTAGTTAAACCGTCCTTTTTAGATATTGGAGAATACATTATTTATAGAAGAAAAAACGTCCTATTAAAATATAGGACGTTTTTATCTATGATTTACTAATTTCCCAACCTTCGCGTGTTTTTCTAATTCAATTACAATTACCTTTTTAGAATCTTTTTGTTACAAAGCATCAACAAAATCTGAAAGATAAATATTATTGAGGGGGGAATGAATTAATATATGAGGGTTCATTTTCATTATTTGGCTCTCAAATGAAGCAACTTTAGTATTCACTCAAAAATCCATTGTCTATGAAACAACTAGATTTTTAAACGGTTTTAATAGACATCTGCCAAAAATACAATAGACAGATATCTATTGTATTTTTGGCGGCAAGATTAAATAGCTTTTTTGTTACTTTACAGTAAAGTATACTTAATATCAGTAATTTATGTAATTAGGAGTGATTTCTATATTTAAGGAAAATGTAAAAAGGATACTTCTGTCATTAGTAACAAATCCAATACTAATAATTGTATACGGGATTTTTTGTTATGAGTTAGCCTTATACTGTAAGTACGGAAGGATGAATTATAATATTTATATTTTATTATTATGTATAGTACTTTTTATATCCATCACTACATTTACTACAATGCGGGTGATAAAAAATAGAGAATATGAAACTAACAAATTAACTAATTCAATAGCATGGAGATCCATTTCTATTATCATTATTGTTGCAATTACATCATTTTATGGGATGCAGATTTATAAAAGTGCAATAAATTACAATGGCAAATTGGCATGGTTTATAGAAATGTTAAAACATGAAAGGTCAGTTAAACTTAAACATAATAATATATATGAATCTGGAGTAGAAGGTATTTTTGAAGATATAAATAAAAAATTTTCTTTGCCAAAGAAATTGTATATGGCAACTGATTTTGATCTTACATTTCATTCAGATGGAACAATCACAGCGTTTGATACATTTGTTTATGGGAAAAATGTTGATGGAAAAGAAGAAACTTATTTAATCTCTTATAATAAGAAGAAATCAGAGGATATTACTATAATACGAGACGGGTATGCAAAGCCTGATTATAATGATGATAAATTAGTAGAACCTTTAATTAAAACGGTTAATGCGATTCCAGTTAAGCAAACGGTTAGAAAGTGGAATGAAAGTAAGTATGGGTTGATTTATTATGGAAAAAGAAATTGGGGATCAAATACAGAGGGAATTATTAATATTACTGAGGATGGTAAGGGGCAGAGTCTTAAAGAAGCAGCTTCTGAAATCATTGGATATACTGTATCTATATTTGTCCCTGGAAAAGAGAAAGAGCTAGTACCTGCTAGATATAACTTAATATGTGACGCAAGTTGGAGTAAATCAAAGACGCCTCCAAATGAAGATAGGCTTAAAGAGAAGAAACAACAAGATTTAAAGAATGAAAAAGAACAGTTTTTCCTATCAAAAGAAGTTGGTTATAAATTAAATATGACAGATAAAGCATTAGGGAGCGCCTTTTATTCATTAAGCAGGACTAGTGATGAAGGGGAAACATGGGAGGTTATTAATCCAGACCCATTTAATAGGGGGATTGGGAGTGTATCAGGAATCACTTTTATAAATAATAAACTTGGGTTTTTAGGAGCTGTTAGACCTTCTGGTAATGAGGGAGAGTTATATCGCACAGATGATGGGGGGGTATCTTTCAAAAAGGTAGAATATCCGCCGCATGAAGTGAAATTAGATCATACACAGTCCACAATAAGTCCTTTTGATTCTCCTAGTATGCCATATGAGAAAGATGGGGTTTTTAATATGTTAGTTGGACAAGGGGCAGATGGAGACTACAATGGCGATAGTAGTGCACTTTATCAATCAAAAGATAACGGAGAGACATGGGGATTTATAGAAGAAGTGAAAAAGAAATAGTCAGAATGTTTTTTTTGAAAATAAGGTAACTACTCAGCTATACATTTCATTTAGAAGTTAGGTAAGGAGCATAATTCCAGCGATGAAGATAAAAATGGACCTACACCTCGCTTCCTTTCTTTGTTTTAAAGCTTTGCGCGTGGCAGGAAAAGGCCCTGACCGCTTCTATGCATGACCAGTCCCTCTTGCCCATTTAAAAAGATGCTTTTCTGGCTTTTTTCATAGAGGGGCTGAGTAGTTACTAAAAGTACATAATTTAAATCGAACCATAAGCTTACCGGCAAATTTATGGTTCGATTTTTTTTAGTGCAAAGATAGCGTTCTAAACGGGTATCACCACATCGCTATCAACTTAAAAGAGTAAACACCAATTGTAGGAATCTAAAATTTTCATTTATCTAATTCTAACAAGAGACAGTTTTTATATACCAATTAAAGTAGAATTTTAACTATGTATTTTTTATATAATAAAATTAAACATGTAATGAATAATGCATGACATTTAAAACCACTAACTCTAGCAGAGAAAATAATAAAAGTTCAGCAATTTTGCATTGCTGAACTTTTATTATTTATTTTTTCCTATTCTGCCTAAACTATCTTTAATAGTTGTTTCCCCAAGTTGTGTATATAGCAAAGCTGTATCTTGGCTCGTATGCCCGAGTTGCTGCATTACTTGTAACGAGTCTTTTTCTTCCATATATAATTTATTTGCCAATGTGTGTCTTAATTTATGAGGAGACATTTTTTTGCCATAGGCCTTCGTATATTTTTCTACTATATCCTGGATAGCTCTAACCGAAAGAGGCTGTGCAGTATGTTTATACTTTGATAAAAATACATTTTTTAATTCTTTCCCTGGAGCGTATTTGTTATCTCTAATTTCCATATACTTTTCAATATCATTCAATGCAATTGGGGTAATCCATACTGAGTCTTCTTTATTTCCTTTGCGAATTACATCAATTAGTCTTTCTTTTAGATTTATATCCTCCATACGAAGATCGGCTAATTCACTTACACGAATACCACTACCAAGAAAGAGGGAGAGGATAGCTACATCACGATCTTTATCTCTTAGGAAATAGAATAACTGATGTTTTGTTAAAGATTTTTCATGTTCGTACTTAACGTAATTCAAAAATTCTTGATCGTCATCATTATGGAATATTTTAGATCTCATACGTTTTGCACGAGCATTTAATGTTTCTTTATCTTTATGTATTTCTATTTTAGCCATTACATTTCTATAAAAATAACATTCTCCATCTTCATTATCTGATAGGGAGGTGAGGTACTTAAATAAAGACTTTAAGGCCGAAATTTTTCTGTTCACAGAAGAATTCTGCATGTTTTGTTGTAGTTTTAGAAACCTCATAAAGTTCTCAACATCTTTTTTCTTTAAATTCTCCAAATCAGAGAAGGATATGTCTTTAATGGGCTTAAATTCAATAATTTGTTCAGATAATAGCCAATTAAAGAAGACTCTAAAATCATATACATAATTCAGTAGGGTGGAGGGAGAGGCATCATGCAATTCTTTGTACTCCACAAATTCTTCTATGTAAAAGGGCATTTCATTTAAATTCTCGTATAATTTCTTACGATGTACGGATTTTTGACGTTGCTTGCTGTATTCCATAAAAATCACCTCATATACACTATAACAGAAAAGAGACACGAACACAAGTTCGCATTAAATTCAATTTTTATACGAACTTATTTACATAATTATATTATGCAATACTAAAATATACTCAAATCTAAATGGTATAGTGTAGTTAATCAATAGAAAATTATAGCTAACCAAGTAATGATTTTCTATTAGACCATAAAAATTCGTGCAAAAACCACATATAAATGTATGTAAAATAAAACAATTTATATATATAAATTCATACAAAAAATTAATATATGAAAACAGTTTAAAATTCGTTATTTAACATGAATTGGTTAATTTAATCATAATTATGAGGAGTTAATCAGATCAACATAAAAAAATCGTATATAGTAAAAGGTAATTTACTATGAATATTTCCAATGAATAGTTCAGTATTTAATGATTCCTATATAAAATATGAATTATATAGACACATACCAATATACTGAGATTCATGAAATTGAGCTCGAAATCCCTAAATACTGTATTAGATTTTTATTTATACATTCTATTGTTCGTAAAATTGGTATTTCGCGCGAAGTTATAAATGTTTATTTTTCTCTCCTTTTATAAAGGTATCATATACCTTACCTTTCATCAGTATAAATATGATACATTCAGCTATACATATTTATATTGATGAAATTGTTGCTTATAGGACATTGCCAGTGTCTAACATTTTAATACAAAACAGTTAACTTTAACTCCTTAAGACAAAATAGATGGTGTATTTTACAAGATTTAATTGTTGTGATGTCGAAGTAGAGCATTTCCTTTAATTCTTTTTATTGTACTTGGTTTAGCTGAGCATTCCGCTAAATATTATTTAAATACAGATTTTAAAATATAACTACTAAATTTCTCTTTCTGTCTCAATGATATAAGTATTCTTTTCTTTTTGAGATTTATTCACTTGTTTTTTACAAATACCTATGTGATGTATTATGTAAGTGCGAATCCGTACATCCGCATTCGCACTTACATAATAACATGCCAATTTGACTTAGATAACTGCAATCCAGTATATATCGTTTAATCTTTTGATTATCAACCGGGATTGTAATGGCGTTTGCGCGAGATGCGTATATATTCTATCTTTTAACACTCTCACTACTAATACTAACTAGATCAATTCTTTATTTTTTTCAGATTCATATATTCTTCTAAAGTTAGCTTTTCTTGATATATATTGTCAGCGATATCTCCTACATAACGAATATGCCAAGGTTCATATGCATATCCTGTTATACTTTCCTTACCTTTTGGATAACGAATGATAAATCCTGCACGATGCGCGTTATCTTTTAGCCATTTGCCTTCCTTCGTATTTGCAAAGGCTAGCTCTAGTCCATTGTTCGCGCTTTTCGATGAAACATCCATTGTTAACCCTGTTTGATGTTCGCTATGCCCTGGCTTTGCAGAGAAGCGATTCGTATGCTCTTGCCCATTCTTTTTAACATTGCTGGCATACAGGCCTTTTTGATACTCATAGGAACGAAATCCTGACACAGCATTCAACTGAATACCATCTTGCTTAGCTAAAAAGAATAGTTTTTCTAACGCTTCCGCTGCCTCTTTACGAAGGTGACTTTTTTCTACCGTTCCACTAAATGAGAAGGGTACATTTGGTACAACTAAATCCTCTGGTTTATAGTTTTCGGGTAAACCATATTCCTTATTTATTACAGCCTGTATACTTGAAAAAGAGCTTGCAATCTTACTTGAAGTCCCATTTTGCTTTCTATTTTTTTCATTATTTATGGAGTTTTCACTAGTTTCATGGTTTGTCTTATATGGCTCTTTACCAATAGATATATTGGTGTAAATGATAAAGGTACCTAACATTACTACTATACAAGTTAAGGTTCCTACTAATTTAAGTCTCATCATTCATTTCCTTCCTGCAACTCCTACAGTTACTCGTTTATCATACTTCAACCATATCAAATCCATATTAATTCCCTGTGAACTTTTCTTCATAACGTAGATTGATAGTATATCTTCCTGTTCTTTTTACACCCTTAAAATACCAGTTCTATTCATACATGTAGAAAAATAATTTAAAAATTTGTATAATAAGATAAGAAGTGTAGCATTCTATTATAGAAAGGTCTTGGTATAATGCTAGGTATTGATGTAAAAAAAACAAAAGAAGCGTTAATTATTTCATGGCAATTGGCGGAGGTTACAATCCCATTACGTGATGTGCTTGAGGTTACCGAAGATGCTACCTATGCTGGAGTTGAAGAACCAACTGCAATCCGTATTGGAACAGCATATGGGACAACTGACCGTATATTAATTAGAACTGTAAAACAAAATTATGTATTATTTACTACAAACAAAGTGTCGATTTTAAAAGCTATTCTTGCTTAAATATGGTCATATAAATAGACTCCAACAAAGTTCGAATAAAGCAAAGGAGAGAAGTCATAAAATAGACTCCTCTCCTTTATTTAATTGAAATGAATATTATAATCTATACTCATTTCAGTATAGCTTTTACAACATAAGAACGTCTTACTTTTTTGATTCTAATATTGCTAATCAAATTAAGACCAAATCCACACATCATCATTATTTTGAGTGCTATTGTTTACATCATGCACTTTTTCGATGTGATCAACTGTGTTGAAATTAATAGAAATGCCGCCCCAGCCTACATACTTCATATCAATTTTCACTTTCTCACCTGTTTTAAATACTTGTCCCTTTGTTAAGAACACGTCAATAACGTCTTTCTCCCCATTTTGTGTTGGATACTCAACTACGACATATTTAGTAGTACTGTCTTCCATCTTACCTACTTCTGATACTTCACCAATCAAATAATCAGGTGAGCCATTTTCTTTCAAATGCATACCTAATTTGTTTGTAGTATTCTCAACTTCTGTTGCAACCATATACTCCGTAAAGTTACGCATCATAGATCCAGTCGCTTTTACTTCGTCTCCTACTTTCACATTTGAAATATTTTCTATATAAACACTAACAGGTTCTTCATATTGTTTAGATTTCACAACAATCACACCATGATCCACTTCTACTACGCGTCCTTCTAACGTCGAAAAATTCGTTTCAATAGAAGCTGCACTCGCTTTTGTTGCTTCTAATCCTGGTAGATTTGTTCCTGATAATGCTGCGAACCCTAAAGCACCTGCTAAGATTAATTTTTTCATACCCATTCGATAACATCTCCATTCATGATGATTGTATTTGTTTGATTGGTATTCACCAACCTGTAACAATTATAGTTACAGGTTGTGCAAAATTGCAACCATTTTACACATGCAATCTTGCATATCATTATCCTAAAATATAAAAATGTGAGCTCACGGGCTTTTATTTGTGTAATTTTAATTTATTTTAATAAAAAAATATGGGAGCTTTTCTACATTTGAAATTATTAAGACCTAAATTTAAAAAGGTTCATGAATTAAAGAGCATAATATATAAGTCTTAGATAATATGTTATGCCCTTTTTTATTCAACTAACGCACCCGTTAACATAATAAAATCACTACGTCTATTACTTCAAATCAGAGGATAACATTCCATATACAAGACTATCTGTCCATTCATTTTTACTCCAAAAATCTTGTAAAAAATGGGCTTCTTGTCTCATGCCTATTCGTTCACACAATTTTTGTGAAGCTGTATTACGTGCATCAAGATTAGCTTGTATACGATGTACATTAAATTCATCAAATAATTTAAATACCAAACTACTTACTGCTTCTGTTGCCAAACCTCTCCTAGCTACTTCATTTGAAAAACTATAACCAATCTCAACAGTGTCTTTCATATCTGTGTACCATACTGATAGATCACCAACTACTTTAGTCCTGTATATGACTGCCAAACTTAATATTGATTCTGTAGTGAGTACATTGTTTGCTAGCTTCTGATCGAATCTTTTCTGCATATCTTCATGAGTCCACTTATTATGTAAAAGGTACTTACATGTGTCATCATTATTATAAATAGCAAATACATCCTGTAAATCAGTACCCTTAAACGGTCTAATTATTAATCTTTCTGTTGTGATTTCCAAGTTAGCTTTCCTCCCTTACATTCATTCTACAAAACATTTTTTATAGTATTGAAACCTCCTTCTCAGATTTCATCTAGATTACATATTTCATCATAGTAAATTAAAATCCTTCTTCCACTAACTGCACCGTTAGCTGGATAAGAAAAAGAGCTACAATCGTAGCTCTTAAATTACTATTGCATCAATGTGCTTATACTCAATAATCAACAATAATGTAACTTAATTTGGACTCCATACCTTCTATCTATTGGTAATAAGAAGGTAGTAATACTGTATTAATCCTCATGTCTTTCATGCATCTCTATTTTTTTATTTAGTAAATCTTTACCCCAAACTTGCATTGCTTCTAATACAGGTATAAACTTCTTACCTTGCTCTGTTAGTGAATATTCTACTTTGGGTGGAACAACATTATAAACTTCTCTGAGTACTAGCTCGTCCTCCTCAAGCTCTCTTAATTGTCTAGTTAAGATTCCTTTTGAGATACCAGGTAACATCCTTAATAATTCATTAAACCTAATAACTCCATTCTTGCTTAAGTACCACAAAGTAACAATTTTCCATCTGTCTGCAATTGCATTTTGGGTAACTATTAATGGACAAATCTCTTGCTGTATTTCTTTAGAAATCAATTCATCTTGATAACGAAAGTTTGCTAACTTCACTCGAAACGTATCACCGTCGATATGATCCAGTATCGTAGCTTTGATGATTCTATTAGCATTTTGTTTCTTACTCTCCCCAGGTACTGGGTTCATTGCCTGCTCGACCAATTCTGGTTACTGCAGTTTACCCGTAAACTCTTCTTTTTTACAGGTACGGACGCTGCTGCCTCATAACTATCCTCTTCTTTCTTATTTTGCTTTGTTTCGCTTCCTTTCTGCTGGTCTTTCTCCGCTACATTTCTTGTAACGGAAATTCCAGTATCATCTTTGCTACTACACCCTGTTACCACTCCTAAAATCATGCACAATATAGAAATGAACCATAAATTTTTTTTCATCGTATACCTCCTCTCTTCTTATTTTTCTTCCCTTACATCATAACGAGATTGGAATCCTTGTTGGAAAAACTATTGATTTCTATGATTTAGCAAAGGTTTATGTATAAATCCATTGCTTAACTCCTCTACTCTTTCAAATGGACTTTTTATGATATGTATGCAGGATTCCCCCATACATGTACCGAAACCCCAATAGGAAAACATTCCAGAAATTACCATTCCTATTTCATACCATTACATTTTGGAGGTTAAACAGGATGAAAAAGATGAAAAAAAGAAGTTACAAAAATCAGCACTTTCTTTTACTCTACTCTTTTCTTTAGGTGTTTCTTCTTTTCCGCTTACAACAACGATTCATGCGGATACACAAGTGACACAAGAAACCAGTCTCTTTAACGGAGCGTACGTCTTTATTTTTTGAATATCTCCAGCAAGGCAAATATGCAGAGGCACTTCAATTGACGTCTGCAGCTTTTCAATCCAAGTTTACGGCAAACATATTACAAAGCTGGTGGACACAAAGTGGCGGGAGCAGAATTACAAGCATGGGAACACCTGTTATAAAGGAACGAAACTTGGTCCATCAAACGGTTGAAATTCCAGGAGCTATCGAAGGAACTACTATTCCACTACTCATTAAATTCACGCCTGGCGGCAAAGTTGATGAAGTTGGCGTAAGGACGACGACGCAGAAATCTTATACCATCCCGCATCCTAGCTATGACCAACCTGATTCCTACCAAGAACGCGAAATCATCATTGGAAATGCTACATACCCTTTACCAGCCACATTAACGGTTCCAAAACATAAACCTGGCGAAAAAGTGCCTGTTGTTGTTCTTGTTCACGGTTCGGGTCCGCAAGATCGTGACAGTACAATTATGGGAGCTAAAATCTTTAGAGACCTTGCAGCAGGTCTTTCATCAAGCGGTATCGCAGTGTTACGTTACGAGAAACGTTCCTTAGAACACGGTTTTAAAATGAGTGCAGAACCTGCTACATTAGACCAAGATACTACAGACGATGCCATATATGCAGCGAAATCAGCAGCGCAGCAGGAAGGTATTGACCCAGGTAACATTTTCATTCTCGGACATAGCCAAGGAGCTGGCACCATGCCGCGTATACTAAGCAAAGCACCTTCATCACTTGTAAGAGGAAGTATTTTAATGGCACCTCCTGCACGTCCTTTTACTGACATGCTCCTTGATCAGTATCAGTACCTCGGGGCACCTAAGGATTTTATTGATGAACTAAAAAAACAATTCGCTTATATTAAGGATCCTACTTTTGATCCAAATCACCCACCAGCTGGTTATAATTATCCTTCTCCACATTTCATGTATGATGTGACTCGTTGGCGTCCAGTTGAGGAAGTGAAATCACGAAAAGAGCCATTACTGATTCTGCAAGGCGCACGTGATTATCAAGTAACTGTAAAAGACGATTTTACGAGATGGCAAGAAGGGCTTTCAAGCCGCAGTAATGTTCAGTTCAAAGAATATCCGAAATTGAATCACATCTTCACGGAGGGCGACGGGGAATTCAGTCACCCTAGTGAATACGAAGTCCCTTCCAATGTTCCTGCGTATGTCATCCAGGACATCGTTACATGGGTCAATGAGACAAAGAAATAAGATAACAACAAAAGCCATCATGCAATCATCATTTCGTGATGGCTTTTGTGATATTAAAACATGTCATATCAGAAATTAATCGCTTCTATGAATTGATATTTTTACAGTGCTTATTTGCTTCATATCTTGCTATTCCTGGTCCGTCAGTGCAAGAATACAAAATTTATTTCGATATGTAAAAATGCATATTATTTCTCTTGGATGTTATGATATACTCTCTTTGTGAGCTGATACGATATTTCTTTAGATTGGAAAACTAAAACCTCATTAACCCAAGTTGGGGGCGCCATTTGGCGTCTTTTTTTAGTTTTGCTCCATAGGCATTTAGCTTAGATATTGAAGTAACCCCAAAACAAAAAATAAGCTGCCCATTTGGAAAACTTATGTACATCATTTTCGAATGCGGGAGTTCCATCTTTCAAAACTAACCTATTAAATAGGGTTAGATGTATAAACTATATTAGTATCGGAATACTCTCGACTTGGGGTTACCGTAAATGCTTTCTCCTAATCATCCATATCGATAAATGACTTACTTCTGATCAATTTGCCTTTGTTGTTCTTCGTTTAAAAGGAGCTAGTTTTACATACGATAAAGCACTAAAAAAACTGTGCACAAAAACCTGCATGGTAACAAGTTTTTGGCACAGTTCTATTATTTAATCCCTTTCATAAGT
>NZ_JAEHBO010000046.1:0-43843 GCF_016483575.1 Bacillus cereus group sp. N12 | reverse complement strand
TAATATGTCACCTATAGCTTATAGGAAACATGTTATCTAGGTGTTTTTTCTTTGTCTCACCAAATGGGGCCAGACCAGTATATTTCTACAAAAAGAATAGCGTTTTTAAGGTCAAATTAATATGAGATTATATTGGTTTAATAAAACCCTATAAATTCTCTTATAGAGTTTAATCTTTGGGAACCGTATTATAATTTATGAGGATTATCTTTTGTTAAATTTTTTAATTCGTTTTCAAGGGAAAGCTTAAGGCTTTTCTTTTTCTTTTCAATGGATGTGATTTTATAAAAAGTTAACAAAGATAACATAGAGAATAATTTATAATATATCTCTGTAGATCCGTTCTTATTGTTTGAAATAATTTGCTCCATAGTATAGAATCTCCTTTTTTAACACAGTCCTATTTCTAATTTCAATACTTGGTTATTATTTTACCAATTTTTATTAAAATCTTCTACTTTACTAATTATTAATTCTTGATAACCTATATTTTAATTCTATATTTACCTTTAACATTGCAATTTTTTCATTTGGGGGATACTTCAGAATGTTAAGTTGATGGGCATGTGGTATCATCATATCGTCATTAACCTAAGAGTACCTACTACCTATTATTGTTATAAATATTATTCGGCCTAGATTAATAAGAAGAGGTGGAAAAACACGCTAAGCAGAAAATACAATAGCTGTCCATATGGACAGCTTATTTGTCTTATAAGTTAAATTGAAAACAATTAGATTCCAAAATATTTCAGTTCTTTTTGTATGTTATTCAAAGTAAATCCCTCTCGTTCTCGAAAGGGGTTATTTGATTCGTTCGAAGATAATCTCAAAATATTGCGCGTATCCTGCGATTGATGGTGCAAAGATTTGAACAAATTTCCAACCGTCTTCAGCATGTTCGGCAATAATACGCTTATAATCTTCTTTAGGTTCCCCTTTCCAGTTATTAACTTCGACTTTCACGAATTTGTAATCGTACATATCCTTTCCCCCTTTTCCTAATTGTACCATTTTGGAGAATCGATTTGTTATGATTTTTGGATGTATATGGTATTCGCATTCAGTTAATATAACGTAACATTATCGGTAGCAATGAAAAGGGGAATCCTTACTCTCAGAAGGAATCCCCTTTTTCATTTTCTATAAAGCTATGCATTTTTTTATACATTCCTATCCTAGCGCGGATTTAGGGTTTTCGTTTGTTACTGGATTAGCTGAAAAACTGTATAAAATCTTGCATACTCTTAGCGTGCTTTTTTTCCGAAGTGCTGGAAAGCCCCTTTTAAGAAAAAAGAAAAGACACCCTAAGGTGTCTTCCTGCGACTTGAACCATCGTAATATGGTATCGGATGCCAATCCAAATATTATTTTACCATGTTAAATTTTTTATATATTGAGAAATATGATTCAGGTCTATATTTTTAAATTACTTGATTACGCCACCAGAAACCCCGGACATTGCCATAATATCAATTATTTTATCTGATACGGTGGCTTCTTCTCCGCCTCCATAGTAGGCGTTTAATGCATCAATAAACCAATATGCATCGGCCGTTACTGATCTACCGGAAGATTTCATAGATTCAATCACAGTTTGAACATATATGAACTTATCATCAAATGATAACTTAACCCAATCCCTACCAGTTGCACTTTTAATCTTTTCTACTTCTTCATTAGCTGATGAGGAAGTGCTAGTTGAAGGTGATGGACTACTGTTTTCAGGTTTGATATATTTTCCATCTTTTGCACTTGCATCGTAGATAATATTACTTTCAGTATAATTTTTATCTTTATCATCTAAGTGCAGCTTATCTCCAACTAAAGTATTATAGTTATAAGATGTGTAATATTCGTGTTTCTCTGTTTTCAATACAATATTAAACACTTCGCATGCAACGCCTTGTCCACAGTATAAATTTCCCGCACCATTTTTACCTTGCGGTTTTCCGCCTTGTTTTTCAATGATTTTACCTATGGATACCAAGTATTCATATTGTTCTTTAGGTTGTAAGTGATCAAATGAATTGTTAAGGGAAGCTACGATGTCATAAGAATAATATGGATTTTCAGCATTTGGATCTGTATTTTCTAGTTCTTTATACGTTACGGATTTTAGATGATTTTTAATTTCTTTATCGTTTGATATTTCGGCGACGATACTATTCAAATTCTCAGTAGTATGTTCTGGTCCACCACAGCCTGATAAAATAAACATTGCAGTGATAATAGTTAAAATGATTCTTTTCATAGTTGTCCTCAATTCTTATTGTTTTAATGGATGCCATTTGCAATATGTAAGATTTCTCATCTCATAGTAGCAAACGATTCATTTGTATATTGTCATATTTTGTCGAAAGGAAATAAAAAAAGACACCCAAAGGTGCCTTCCTCCGACTTGAACCATCTTAATATTAATAATATGTATTGGATGCCAATCCGATCAAGTTAAGTTATCATAATACTCCAAAAGGAAATACCGTATTAAAGAGTAAAAATATTCTACTTCTTAGTGGAATTCGGTTTTATCTCTATAACTCTCCATGTTTCCACTCTTTATTATGAATATCTAATCCGTCTTGACCAAAGTAATGGAGAATAAATTCTTTTTCATCACTATTAGTTTTTTTAGCTAGTGTAGATCCTTCCATACTTTGCTTTTTTCCAGAACGTAAATAATGAATTTCACTATAGTCTTCAACTGGAGATTCAAAATCTCCAGCGTACCATTTGTTCAGAAGAGATTCATATCTGTGTCTTTCATCATCAGTATTGATAACATTTAAGTTGTTTTTTAGGTATTGAATGTTTTCTTTGGTCACTTGGAATTGACCTATAAAACGGGTACCGGGACCATGAAGATTATTCCCATGAAATGTGATTTTTTGGAGACACATATGTATCATCATGTCATTTATAGTTTGCTCATCTCGGATTTCTCCAATCGACTGTGCTGCTTTAGATAAATCACCTTCACTTACTACATAACTATCTTTTGGTTGCTTTTGAATGGTTTGAACTTTCGGTTTTTCCTGAACCTTTTCTTCTTGTTTAGGTTTTAATTCAGTTGTAGTCTTCTCATTTGAGCTACAAGCAGCCATTCCAATAAATAATGCGCTACATGCTAATGCTGTAAGTAATTTTCGTTTCATGTTGAGTACCTCCAGTATATACTAGTTATTTCAGAAAAAATGTAAGATTTCTGATCTAATGGTAGCAAACTAGTTATCTGTATAATGTCGTATTTTGTCGAAAGGTAATAAAAAAGACACCCAAAGGTGCCTTTCTCTGACTAGAACTATCCTGCATAAATGCCGTACTGATTAATAAATTAAATTATAAAAATAATTTGTTATACTTCCATGTACCCTAGTTGATATAATGTATAAGGCAATTATTGGTTAATTAATAGCGAACATATATTAGGGAGGTACACAAGTCATGGAACTAATAATTTCTTCATTTGTATTAGTGGTAATATTCTTTATTCTTTCGATATCTTTAAGTGGTAAAGGTCAGCGAATAGCAAAAGAAGTTTTAAAAGAGCTTATTAATGGTCCTGAGGGAAAAATGTTGGTAGGTTTTTTTGGAACTGGAGCAGTTATGGGAGTAATTTTTGTCATTTGGCTTTTATTGAACTAAGCATTCCAGTTACTCAGGCTGATACAAGGTGCAAGAAAATTACTGAATAATTAAAGGTACATATATATTTGAGAGGAGACATAAGTAATGATAGAGATAATCGAGGTAATCTTGTCATTCTTTTTACTTGTTACATATTCCATTCGTTATCTATTTTCAACAGGCGAAAATAGGAAACAAGCAAAAGCAGATCTAAAAGAATTTTGGGCTAGTAATGAAGGACAAGGATTATTTGGTGCTGTTACGGGACTAGTAATTTCTGCAATAATTTTTGGTTATTTGTTGATGACGCAAATAAATTTTTAACTAAGAAGCAAAGTATTAGAGAAAACAAGATAGTAAATAATATAAAAGGATCTCGCCATTTCTGTTGGATGGTGAGTTTTTTAATGTACAAAAGAAAAGGCACCCAAAGGTGCCTTCCTCCGACTTGAACCACTTTAATTTTAATAATATGTATTGGACGCCAATACAATTATTATTTTACTATGTTAAGTTGTTTTGTACATTGAAAAATTTGGTATACCTCTTTATTTAAACGTAAAAAGTCCTAGAGGGGCTAGGACTTTTTGACAGAATGAAAATGATTCAAAAAAAGGACTTATATAACGTAACATACGAATGTTTCATAAATGTATCGTAAAAGTGAACAAAATCTATATTTTAACGGAATTTTTTTCTTACGTAAGATGCGATATGATCATAGCCGCCATAGCTAAACTTCTCATTAATTCCCATAAAATCAAGTTCGTTAAGTATTTTTTCTTTATTATTAATAACAATTATTTTATTAGGCCAAACTCTTTGAAGTGTTGCAATTGGGGTATCATATGTTTCTTCAATGTAATTTAAGTATGTTTGATATATAAATAATCCTTGTTGGTTACGTCCACGTTCAAAAGTTAATATAGGTGCATATTTGAAATCAGGCATTATAAGATTAAACCACCAAATTGTTGTGGTAAAACTTAGTATATTATTTAGAAATGATTGAAGGTAAGCGGTGTATAAAAAAACTGCAGGGAAAACATCTTCTATTTGTCGATAATACCCCTTTAATTTCCGTTCGCTCTCTATAAGATTGTAAATATAATCCAATATGTATAATTTATATGCTTCATTAGCATATGGTTCAAGAGTTTGAGGGATAGTATAATCAAAGTAGTTGCTGAAATATTCGTGATGTTCTTGTATTAAGTTGTTAAAATAATTCTAAAATGCGAAAGGATACTTTAATTCATATTTTAAGAATAAATTATACATGTCCATAAATATACCGTTTTGATCATAAGCAGGATTATCTGTAAGGTACTTTTCAAACTCCAGTTCCTCTTTTAATAGCTCCTCTTGAAAATCCTTGTCATTATACTCCTCTATGTACCTTTTAAAATGCTTTAAAGCTGTACTATACATTCTATTTCCCTTGTCATTGGTCATTAACAAATAACACCAACAGATATCTCCGTTGGTGTTATTTGCTAGCTTTTTTATCGTTTTCCGACAGAAGACTCCTTCCTCAAAAATATGAAGGTGTGAAACACCAATTTTAGGTGGGAGATGAATGTCGGTTGGCATAAGCCAACATGTTTGCTATCATTTACTTGTACAGATTGCTCTTCGAAAACTGAAGATATGAGGTTGGTTGCAGAAAAACGTTGCAACCGTAAAATCTTCAACGTTCTATCGCCCCATGCTTGCCGAAGTTGCGAAAACCAAGCTAAAGTAGGGAGTGTGGTGCGTCAACGTATAAGATACTTATGTTCTCACCGTAGGGACTACGGATAGAGCCTGTTAAGATAACCGGCGGATACATCGGTGTTCGCAGGAATCTCCCACTTCAAAAAGTCCGTAAGGACGTTAAGTGGTGAGTAGTTCAAGATTGTAAAATTTCTTGTATTTCTTCAATACTTAAATTTGTAAACCTTGCAATATCTTCTATTGGCATTCCATTTTTGTGCATACCACGAATAAGTTGCATTTTCCCTTCTTCTATGCCCTTTTCCATCCCTTTTTCCATTCCTTTTTTAATCCCTTGTTGCTCTGCATGAGCGAACTTAGCTGCCTCATCCATGAGAGCTTTTTCCCTTGCTTCATTCGCTTGTCGGAAAGAAGAATCTTGACTCATACGTTCCCATTTATTCATTGCTTTTTGTAAAATAGGGTCTTGGTTCATCGTAATATCCTCCAATGGTTGGGTTAAGTGTTCATCTTCATTCGCTCAAAGTAATAATAACCAAAGAATAAAATAATAAATTACAACAACTAAGAAAACAGATTGAAAAATTCAATCTGTTTTCTTAGTTGTTTATTATGAATTTTCTCTTAAAATATGTTCAACTTCTTCTATACTTAATTTACTTACTTTTGCAATCGTGTCAATTGGTACACCCAATTCATGCATACCTTTAATCATTTGTATTTTCCCTTGCTGAACTCCTTCTTGAATACCTTCTTTTTTCCCTTCATTACGAGCATGAGCAAACTTAGCAGCTTCATCCATCAACGTTTTCTCCCTTGCTTCATATGCTTGTCGGAAAGAAGAATCTTGACTCATACGTTCCCATTTATCCATTGCTTTTTGTAAAATAGGGTCTTGGTTCATCGCAATATCCTCCAATGTTTGGGTTAAGTGTTCATCTTCATTCGCTGGTAGTAATAATAACCAACGAACAAAGGAATCTTCCCAGGGATTTACTTGTTCATTACGCCACTGTTGCATGAGTTTTGGAATCTCTACAATATGAATTTCTATGTCATCACTTAATACCTTCTGTTGTTGTTGATTCCATAGAGTTCCTGTTGTATGAAATGCCTCGTATTCAGAAAACATAACGAAATTTAACAAATTAATCGTAATTGTTTTATGGAGAGAACTATATGGCATTCCTTTTTGAAGTTGAGATGTGTAAAGCCTTCCCCAATAATATAAACTTCTCTTAATCATATCATGATTATTATTTAGCTGTATTTCCACATTTACTTTTGTTCCCGTATCTAATGTTGCAGAAATATCTAAAATCGATAATTTATCCTCTTCATGTTCTCGATGCAAATGTGGGTCTTCTAATTGCAAAGAAACAATAGGGGATTCTAAAGAACCTTGTAACATTGCATTTAAAAACGCAATTAGAATATCCTCATTTCCACTTGTACCAAATAATTGTTTAAAAGCAAAATCAATGCGTAAATTCACTAATTGTTGGTTGGTCATGGGTTTTCCTCTCCCCACCTCATAATATGTGTTTCTTTCATTGTACAAAAAGGAGTGATACACATGCAAACAATCTCTTATTTCAACATACATAAGGGTTTGAATAATTTTATAGGGATTTAGCAGTGTGTATTTATTATAAACTTCATTTATTGTTCGTATTTAATGAATGGAAATCTCAAAGGTTCTGTTAGTGAAAGAAATCTATTATTAACAAATACAAAATGAATGGTAAACTCTGTTTCAAATTTTCAAATGAAAAATAAAAAGTCTTGTTTATCACAAGACTTTTCTCTTCATTTTGGTTCAATTATATATCGACTATCCTCTGAACTACATAAACTTGCAGTATCAATTTTCACGCGACATGTACCTAATCGTCGTTTTACTTCTGAGTGTAATTTTTCATTTGCTTCTTCTAAAGAACTTGCTGGAATGATTGTAGATTGTAAGTTTGTTACTTTGCCACCATACATTATTGAAAATTCTATTTCATATCGATGTATCATGGTTCCTTCACTCCCCTTGTTTTCCTTACAACTCACTCTTGTTATTACCAGATTTTTATCCCTTGTAGATGTATACGCATTTGCAGTACATACAGAAATTTTCTTAATTAGGTGATTGAAATTGCCGACACTAAAAGTTAAAAGTACTTGTAAAAAGGATATCCTTTGTTTCCCATAAAGAACAAAAATAAAGTAGACTATTACATAATCAATAAAAAATTTATATTTGCAATTATCATGTGTTTCTTTATAATGACGACTATTCCTGCTAAGAGAGAATTGCATAGCTATTGTTTAATACAATATATGCAATGATTTTTAAAAAATCATCGTTCCACCCAAATTAGCTCATAAATTCATTTAAACTATCTAAAACCTGGAATAACATACAAGATTTTATTCCATACCGGATGTGTATTTGGATTAAAAACGAATATAAAAAGCCATTTTTATTAAAATAAAATCAAGAAAGGACATTAGAAGATCTTGAAGGAATAATTAAGAAAAAATTTCAGAATGAAGAATTAACCATTTTTTACATATAAAAAAGAATATTTGTTATAATATACATTTGGATAATTAATGAAGAATAAAAGAGAAGAACTCTAAGGTTATTAAGGGGTTTCATTTAATAACTTTTATTGAGCAAAGGGAGAATTAGAAATGGGTTCATTTTTTAAAGATATAAATATATTAAATAAACAAACTTATATTCAGCTTAATGAAATTTTAAAAATGCTTGATAAAAAATTAGACTTAAAGATTTATTCTATAGTATTAGATAAAAACGACAGCTGCAAGGAAATATTAAGAGTGAAAAAAACTCTATCATCCAATAATAATTCTGAGATAGAGGTTAGTCAGGAAAATCTTAATGAATTACCCCATGTATATAATGAATTAGGGCTAGATGTTACTTTTACGGAGAAGCAAATTAGGACGGAATTTAAAAATTACTGCAATCTGCAAAAATATTTGATTGCAGAAAATGAACTTCAAGATGATGGGAATTCGGTTGATGTCGAAGAGGATAATATGAAAGCGACATCAATTCAGGGGGACAATTCAAGAATTTTGTATATGAACAGTTTTAATATTAGGGTAGACAATGGAATTGGGACTGTAAATTATGTAATTGAAATTAGAAATGTGGATTTAGAAGTAATTGATTTATTTTACAATACTCCAGATTTAAGCTTTTTAAGAATGGCTTTAGATTACTTTTTTATTGATTATTTTGTTGAGAATGAAACTAAAACTAAAACTTTAAAAATAGGTGAAAATCAAGTAATAAATAAAAAGTATAATGAAGACTGTATACAGTTTAATAGAAGAATAACGAGACTCTATTTTGGAAAGTTACAAGAAATATTATATACAAAGAGTAAGGTTAAAGAATTAACATGTATATTTAATAATGAATTGAATAATCAGTATTATATTAATAATATGTTAGAAAATATAGATAACATTTCAAATCATACATATGAAGGAAACAGTCCATTTGGATCGATTTTATTTTTTAATAGTGAAATTTTAAAAAATAATGTGAATCTTGTTAACTATACTATTAAGTTTCAATCTGATGATTTAGTTGCATTAAATGATGCGAAATTGATTAGAAAATTGCTTGAAATGACTAATAATGAAAATGATCTATATTTAATTTCCGATCATGAAATGATTTATGGTTTGGGCGAAATAAATTGGACTCAATTGAACGATTGTATTTTGTTTAAGATTGAATTTAAAGGACTATCTAAATATAATATTCACCTAATAACAATAAAAGAGAATGAATCCAGTGATGGGGTATTGCAGATTGAAAATGGAAAAAGGATATATAAGACAAGCAAAAATCTAGAAATTATGGATAAAAGCCTTATAAATGTATCTTTTAAAAGCCCTATAATAGGAGGAGAGGGCTATACTAGCGAAAAATTCAAACGGATTCTCGAGTCCAAAAAATTTAATGAAAAACTAAAAGTAAATAAAGATGTAATTGAATATCTTGAACAGGTAGTAATGTACGCTAGAGAGCAAAAGCATGGAACTATGGTTGTAATCACTGACTATGATACAGCTGTTTCTGAACTGAAAACGCTAAAGAAACAATCGATTTTGATAGAAGCTACAAAAATTACCCCTGAATATATTCAATTTCTTACATCTATTGACGGCGCCATTTATTTTGATACGAATGGTAAGTGTCATGCAATAGGTGTAATATTAGATGGAATTGCCAAAGAAAATATAGGTGATGCTAGAAGGGGAGCTAGATATAACTCTGCATATCGATATTTAGAAAAACTTAAAGAAGACAATAAAAACTGCATTATTGTTATCATTTCAGAAGATGGTATGGTAAATCTAATACCTGAGACGGATAGCGAAGAGAAAATATATGAGTTATTTCGCCAATTAATTGATTTAATAAAAGAAGATAATAAAAACTCAGAATCTAAAATTAATAGAATAGAAAAAAAATTAATAAATAATAAAGATATAGAGTATCATTTGTTTTTTAATGTAGCTGAGATTTATCGTGGTAAAGAATGTTATGAAAAAGCCATTGAGCATTATGAAAGAGGATTGGAAGCTATTGGTAGAAATATTATTTTGGTTGATAATTATAGATATTTGTCCAAATTATATTTTTATTGCGCTAGAAATGAAGAGATAGAGGTACAGAAGAAATTATGTTATGAAAAGGCTAGAGATGTATATGAGAAATACATTGTTAAAGAAAATGAAAAAGAAATAAATGTCTATGATTATAATCGCAGTGCAATCACTTATAAGCATCTTGGTAACTTTGAAGAATGCACAAAAACAAAACAGATGTTTTATCAAAAAGCGTTTAATAATTATACTAAAGCCATTGAACTTTCAAGAACGATGAATTCAGAGTCGCGTAGAACCCTTTTGTCAAATCGTTCAAATGTTACGGAAAGTATGGGGATGATCAAAGAATCGCTGGAAGACTTAATTGAGGCCGAATGGATTTCTTCAAATGAGGAAAGTATTAATCGTATTATGAATTTAATTAATAATGATTCTAAATGGATTGATTATTGTGTTCAAATAATACTTGAAAAAAATGATAATAAATCAAAAGGTGAGGATTTAATTAAGAAACTTAAAGAGTATGTGGAAAGCAACGAAGAAATAAATCCTGAAGTTGCTGCATCACTTGAAAGACTTAATCAATAGATATTTTAAAACTGAATGTTACTTTGCAAAAGGTAACTTGATGATAATAGCGACTGGACTTGCAATTTTGTCCAGTCTTTTATTGTCTTATTTAAAATAAAAAGAGTAGCATGGCATGACGCTATGTTACTCTTTTTTTGAGTCTATTTTGATCATTTGAATTTGAAAGATATCACTGTCTTTGATGCCCAAGACTTGCATTTCTTCTTTTAGTGAGCGCCAGGGTTCAATTCTAATAGATTTAGTAGTTCTATCAAGTAAAGTGTATTGGTGTATATAATATAATTCCTCATCGTTTCTCATTGTTAATCCTCTGTTTTCATTGAATTCATTAAAGTTCTGTAGGTGTGTAAAAATTATATATTAAGTGATAGTTGTGAGTCTGTATTTGTTGTGGATCGTTTATAGTAATCATAAAATCTTTTTAAGGATAAATTAGATTTAAATCCTACTTGCTGCATGATTTGTTCAGGGGCATTGTTCCCTTGAATAAATCTTAAAATATAGGTATTTCGAAAGTGTTGAGCAGAAATTCCCTTTCGAAGATTAGCACGTTTCACTTCTAAACGAATCATTTTTTGTATTGAGATTTCGGTTGAAAATTTTGGTGCATCATCCTCATAGCTCCAGTGATATGTTCCCCGGGTAAAATCAAAAGCAACAAATAACGGATCATTGCTGTGATATTTAGGACGTACAGGTTCAGGGATAGTTTTATAGTAATTATATAGGTATAATTTATCTTCTTCCTTCAAATCAATGATTCTATTTACTTTTGAGTCTTCAGGAATGGATAAAGTATTATTTTCGAAGTGAACATGTACCATTTGTAAAGAAACAAGCTCTTTCAACGATAATCCATAATCCAGCAGTAATGTAACGATAGAAACATTCCGCTCTAAGATCATTGGGCGTGCGGATCGTTGTTTTTCTGTAAGGTCTTCTAGTGAAGAAATGACTTCCTTTAAGCACTTTTCTTCCTCGAAAGAAACGAAATCCTCCCTACGTAATGATCGAGTAGGTGGATCTATATGAGTAGTCCCTTCAATTTGGCTTGGTAAATCTAAGTATTCGTACAGCCTATTTAAAACAATATATATACGATGTACAGTTTTATCAGAGTATTGACGATCGGCTTTTAAATGGTTAAAAAATGATTCGAAATCTTTTTTCTGTAGTGATTCCCAAATAGTATCGTTAGTAAACCTTTTTGATTGGTGCAGCCATTGAATGAAACTTTCCACATCATAGATGTATCGTTTGATTGTAGAAGATTTTCTTCCTTTGTTTGATAAATAAGAAGAGAAGCCTTCTATTCTATGTTGGATCCCTTTTGAAGTCATGTTATATTTTTCCCCCCTTATCCTCATACCTTTTGACTACTCTGTAAAATGTAGGACTTGTCATATTACACTTTTTCATGGCGCATAGCGCTGTGATCTTTCCTTGTTTCCAATCGTTATATACATCGATAAATTCCTGAGTTATTTCAGTTTTGGGTCTACCCAAATGCTTACCTTTTTTCTTTGCAGCTTCGATACCCTCACGTTGACGAGTCTTTATTTTTGTTCGTTCTTCTTCAGCAAGCCAGGACAAGATTTGGAGTACCAAATCAGTAATAAGATTTCCTAAACTATCTTTATATTGAGTTGTATCTAAAAGTGGCATATCTAATACGACAATATGAGCTTGAATATTTTGGATAATATCTTTCCACTCCTCAAGGATAGCTTCTTTATTTCTGCCGAAACGATCTAGGGAATGAATATATAAAATATCATCTTTTCTTAACATACGTTTTACGAGTTGATATTGATCACGATTAAAATCTCTTCCACTTTGTTTGTCGATAAAAATATCTCGTTCGTCATTGATGAGTTGTTTCATTGCTTCGAGCTGCCGATCTTCATTTTGATCTTTGCTACTAACTCTTATATATCCGAATTTTCTTGTATTCAAAATAAATAGACATCCTTTCAAAAGGTATCATTAATTATTTAGTACTTAAAAAGGTGTACCTTTTGATGCATATATTTTTATAGGGGTTGGAAAACAATTCTGTATAAATTTGTGATTTGCTTTTTTGATATCTCAAGATTTTTAGGACGGATAATATTTAAAAAGTAAAACTAAGTTCATATCTTTTTATAATTTGTAAAACACACCATTAAATATCCAAATAAAAACCCAGTGACTTCATGCACACATACTGATATCACTGGGTTTTATAAGTTTAACATTTTGTATATTTTGTAAAACTCATGAATTTTACTATTATAAATTTATTGAACACAACATAATAATTAAATATTACATATGTCCTTCGCTTTATATTGTTTGACTTCACGTTTATTATGTATTTCTTATATTCAAAATAAAAAAGTAGCACATAAAAAAAGAGATAAGGCACTTATATTTTGCTCTTATCTCCTTTTTATATATGCTAAAAATTATTAGGATTATCTTTCGTGATACCAACTAGTGTAGACACGACCGTCGTTGCCTACTACAAAAAAATCCTGACCAACAAGCTGCGCGGTAGCATAGATTCGTCTGAATATAAACATGTGGTACTTGGTTTATTTTTGAAAAATATGTATCTGATGCTTTTGAAGAAAAACACACGGAACTTTCAGAGGATGAGTAAGCAGATCCGGAAGATAAAGATGAGTATCTAGCAGAGAACATTTTCTGGGTGTCGATTCTGTCATTTGTAAAATGGAAGTAATGATAAAAATGATAATAAGGGTGGATAGGATTTCTAGGCCACCTTCGGACCTAAATGTTTTTTTCGCAAATAGCTTCTAAAGAAAGTGAATAGTTAAGGTCTACTTTTTCCGCTTCGCACCCCCAATTCTGACCTTTCCCATCTTCACTATGTTGCCAAATATGCCAAGAGGTCCATCCTCCAAAATTATTAGGGCTTTTTTTGCCATCTGGCCAATATTTGGTGTATTCTGCAATCCATAAAGGCATATCTTTAAGAGGATTAGCGGTAGGGAGTTCACCACGCATTTGTTCATTCCAAAAAAAAGAAGAGCAATAAATACCTATTCTTGATTGAGTTGCATCCTCAAAATATCTTCTAAATTCTAGGATCCATTGAATTAATTCAGTTACTGTTAATATAAGGATAGATTGTCCTTCTCGTACATGATTAGTATCGTCTTCAATGTCTAACATGGGAATTAAATCTCCAAAATCATTAGTGTTTCCAGTACCAGAAATAATTTTATCTATAAATTGTTGTGCTTGGTTACGAGCATCTTGTAAATCTAAAGGAACTTTAGGAGTAGCGAAATAATATGTGCCTATTTTTAATCCAGCGCCCCGTGCATTTCTTACATGCTGTTCAAACCGTGTGTCACCATTATTACGATGATTAGTACCATAGGTACGGCATATAACCCAACTTGCCCCATTTGCTTTCATTTTACTAAAGTTTACAGTTCCTTGATATTCGCTAATGTCTAAACCAATCAAGTGCATACTAGGATCAAAGGATTGCAAAAAAACACCTCTTTTATTTTTAAAATTTATATGAATAATATCAAGAGCGGTAGCTGAAAAAGTAACATTTTCTGCAATCAGCCGCCGCATTTTAACAAAAATTTCTGTTTGGAACCTACCACAAAAAAGTAGTCCTTAATTTCCTGAACTTACTACCACCATTCTAGTGGCCTATTTGGAGTCATCAGTTCCCTCCATAACTCTTTGCTTGGGATATCGTGGTGAAGAAGAGTAAAAAATGCTGCAAACCCTTCAAGTGAATCCTCCCACGGCTGAAGTGTTGGCCTATCTTGAATGGACACAGCCGTCGATAGAATACTATTAGAAGAAACTTCAAACTTCAGAATAGTGCCCTCTGGAGCTGCGCTGTACTTTCGTGTAGATCCATCAAATATATCTAATGAAAAATCTCCAATTGGGGTAAGTGCAGTTCCACCTGGTTTCACTTCTAATCGATTCACGAAGTCTCCACCAGGAAATCCGTCTGGATAAGTAGGGCAGTTTTCCTCTGGAATTTGTATAGGTGAATTTGTTTTCATTTTAGCCAATAAAGCTCCAGTGGTTGGAGCTATCCAAGAATAAAGTCCGCATCCATTTGTATCCAAATCATCTGCTGCGGAAGGTCCTCGATCAAAGCGATCCCAGGCAAGTAATATCCCCACACCCCCAATTCCAGAAGCTGCTCCAGCAACATAAAGACCTACTTGTGGCATTAATTAAACCTCCTTGTAAAATTATTATTGAATACAAATAAATTAAATATTTAATACTAATGAAAAAATAAATGGTAACTTTTCCTAAAACAATAACCGTTTGAATAGACCGAAGTTAAATTTGTTTGTCAGGAGGATAGATAACGTCCTTGACTCATTTTTGCATATACTTAACTTTTACTTCACCTAAAACTAGAATGCCCTTTAAGTCTTTTTTTATAAATAACAAGTCGTTAATGATTAAAAGTATAAAAGGTAATGCAACAAAAACGTTATTTTTATACAATTTTGGGGAAATGAGATGCCAGCAGCTAAGTGTAATAGATGCACCTTATTGTGAATACAATCAAACACACATTTATTTCAATAGATATTGCTATATATTAGAAAACTTTATATTTTAGATTCAAGCTCCTTATCGAATCAGTTGTCAAATTTATTCTAAAAGGTAATAAGATTTTTAGGCTTTAAATGGGGCGGCGATTGGCTTAATTTAAAGATTTTCCACGTCTAGAAATGAAGGGATTAAATTCCTAATATTGGTTGTAATGTAGATGTTTAGACTAAACGAATTTGAAAAATACTTTATATTAAAGGGGAGAAGATTAAATCAAAAAAATATGAAAAATTTATAATTAATCAAACTATAAGAGGTGAACTGTAAAGATGTTCAGGACACCAACGAGTATGACAAGGAAATCAACTGCTGGAAAAGAATGCAATATGGATTGTTTTATGGATAAAATTAATTCTTTCAATTGTCACTTTCACTGCCGTTAGTGGATGGTGCAAAGGAAGTGTGGGCGTTTATCAATTTTCTTTTAGAAATTGTGGGTGTAATGATGGACATACTGCCATATACCGTAAAAAGGGTAAAACTACTAAAATTAAAAGTGAAACTAGGTGACATTTATTTTAAGCGGCAAAAAGCTTAATGCAGCTTGTAACTGACTTAAAACAATCAAAAGGGGGATAAATTTCATGGGAAGAGATATTACACAATGTCATCCAAGATTACAGGTCTTAGCGAATAAATTGATTCAGGAATGTGCAAATCAAGGTCTTAAAATTGCAATTGGTGAATGTTTTAGAAGTGTAGCAGAACAGGATGCTTTGTATGCACAGGGTCGCACAAAACCCGGAGATATTGTGACAAATGCAAGGGGAAGCACCTATTCCAGTATGCATCAGTGGGGTGTTGCCATTGACATTTACAGAAATGACGGTCAGGGCAATTATAATGAATCTGGGGATTTCTTCACAAAGGTTGGTCAGATAGGTGTCAGCATCGGTCTTGAATGGGGAGGCAATTGGAGATCCTTCAAGGACAATCCGCACTTCCAGCTTGCGGATTGGGGAAGTACACCACGTAGACTGAAATCAACTTACGGAAATTTTGAAAACTTTAAAAATACATGGTGAACTGCTTCAATCAGTTCACCGGTTGTAACGGTTTAAACGTAGCGGGAACGACAACGTAAAAACTGCGCAAAATCAGGGTAACTCTATGCCTCCGTCAAACGACCTTTTAAAGTCTGTAGATTGTCATGGATGTCTATTTCAATCTACATGTGTAAAAAACAAAGATACAAAGAGCCTAAGTGTTTCGATTGAAAACCGAAAAGTCTTTTATAACTAAAGGAGAGAAGTTTTTTATTCACACATATCCATTTTCAAGCTCTTCTTTGTAAGTCATTTTCTCTAATAATGAGTCCTTTGGGGATAGATTGGGAAAGTTAAATAATAATTAATAATAAAGTTCGTATAGAGCGTATGGAGGGATTACTTAAAATGAAAGCTGATGCCGTTTTTGAAGGTGGAGGAGTTCGGGGAATTGGACATGTTGGTGCAGTTCAAGTCTTGGAAGAACAAGGTTATGAATGGAATAAATTAGCAGGTAATTCTGCTGGGTCAATTGTTGCCGCACTTCTTGCGAGTGGTTTTTCAGGAAAAGAATTAATTGGTATCATGAATGATTTAGATTACCAAAAAATTTTAGGAGATACGTGGCTAGACAACATCCCTTTGGTAGGAAAAGGATTGGAATTAGGGTTCCAATTCGGCATACATGATAATGATTATTTAGAAAAATGGATAGAAAATCTATTAGCTAAAAAAAACATCCATACGTTTGCCGATTTACCAGATGATAACCTCAAAATTATTGCTTCTGATGTTACTAATGGAAGAATGATAATATTTCCAGATAGTCTCGATTATTATGGGATTCCTAAAGAAAAAATGTCTATTGCAAAAGCTGTAAGAATGAGTAGTTCCATTCCGTTTTTCTTTAAACCAATCAAATGGGAAACAAGTAAGAATGTTTGTTATATAGTAGATGGTGGTCTACTTAGTAATTACCCAGTTGATATCTTTGATAGATCAGATGGTTTGCCGCGATGGCCAACGTTTGGTTTTCGTTTATCACAAGAAAAAATTCGAAGTAAACCAGCTGAAATTGATGGACCTATTACGTTTGGTAAAGCGATTGTTCGGACAATGTACCAAGCGCATGATATCCGTCATGTAGATAAACATTCAGAAGTTCGGACTATCTTTATTCCCACTGGAACTATTCCAAGTACTAAATTTTCCTTAAGCGAAAGCGATCAAGAGTTTTTATATGAATCAGGTTATCATGCTGCACAAAAGTTTCTTGAAAGCTGGGATTTTGAAGAGTATAAGAGGAAATATAGAGGGATAAACGACAATTGAAATATGTTTTATTACGGAAATTTAAATGGTTATTGCAATTGTGAAAAAATTGAAGATATCTCCCCAAAAAAGGAAATGTTATCACCTTATAACCATGTTAATTATGGATTAATAAAGGTTAAAAAATTTAATTGTTAGACAGGAATTATATCTAAATTGGGGAGTATTGAATTTTGTTTAATACGGTATAGTAGGTTAAAAACTTTTGAGACATTACCGGGTTCGGTTGATAAAAAGCCCTTACCCTGAAAAGTTAATATTTTTCTGCAACCATTAAAGGCATTTGTGTTTTTATCAGAAGTTTAATTTCATCTTTTTTCCATTTTTTTAGTTCGAAGCAATTATCATTATAATCAATAAAAAGGAGATATAAAATTGCAAAAAAAAGAAAAGAAGACGTTCTCTCAAATAGCAAAGATGGCACCAGTAAACAAAGAAGAAAATAAAGAAGATTTTAAATATGTTCAAGAGTATCTTTGTCGTTTTGGATATCTTCAAGAAAATAATTATAAAAAAAATATTTTGGACAAACAAACATCTAAGGCGCTTTCAAAATATCAAAGGTTTTATGGACTTCCAGAGACGGGAACGTTTACCAAACAAACTCGTGATCAAATGAACCTCTCTAGATGTGGAGTCCCAGATGCTGTAAGATCGTCAATAACTTTTGAAGCAATTTGTCCGTGGGAAAAAAGTGAGATAACTTATGCATTTGAACTTGGAACTGACGATATTAATGAAAAAAATGAGTTTGAAGCTGTACGAAACGCGTTTAAGACGTGGGAAGTGGTTACTCCACTAACTTTTAAGGAGGTTTCGGTTACGGGGGAGCCAGATGTACTTATTGGTTGGAGGAGTGCTGATGACAACGATCAAAGCATGATAGGACCTACGTTAGCTCATGCCGATTATCCACCAGGATGCTCAAAAATAACTAATTCTTTACCGCTGCCGATCCATTTCGATGATAGTGAACACACTTGGTGCATTGGAGCTGTTTCAAAAGCTTATGATGTAGAAACTGTTGCACTGCACGAAATAGGGCACATATTAGGTTTAGATCATTCCAATGTTGAGGGAGCTGTTATGTTTGCTACAAATCTTCCAAACTTCACTAAGAGAGCTTTGACACCAGATGATATTGCAGGCGTTGAAAGACTTTATAGAAATCATTAGAAAGAGGTAACACAAATACATTTTATCAACAATCAAATTAATCAATTATTGATTATGATTATTTATGTCAATTTAAAGTAGAGAGAAATATTACAACATATAAGCTTTCGATCGCTTTCGCTTAAGGAAAATTTAGAGCTTGTAATAGTACCTGTGGAAAATAGAAAGTCCCAACTTCTGAATGTTTTTCTACTTAATGGATACCATATGTTTGGAGCCATTGCCCGAACAGTTTCTTTATCAAAAGTAGTAAGTCCATCATTTTCGGCAGGTTTACTTATATGTTGTTACAACAAAAAAACTTGGCCATTGTAACGGAAAAGCTGCTCTATCACTGAAATCAACCGGATTATATAACAGGTATTCTTACCGGTTTCCCATTTGAGTAGTTTAAGAATAGAATTTACTCATTCATATAGCTTCCACAATGTACATTTTCCTCCTGTCAAAATATAATTCACACTTAAGTTGTAAGTGCAAAATTATATAAAATCGTTTAAATAAATGCATAAAATTCTATAAATGGTAAATAATGTATTGTGTGGAGGTGAAAAATATGGAAACTAATATGCAGGGTAAGGTTGTTGGATCGATTCAATTAAATGGTAAAAAATACCTTTTATTAGAAGGTAATCAACAAGCCAATACTCGTTTCTGGAAGGAAATTGGCGAAACTGTTGGAGAGTGGGTTGGTGGAGATACTGGCTCAGACATCGGAGGCGCACTTGGTACTATTGTTGACATTATTTAATTATCAATGTAGTTAAAAAAGTTCTGATGAGCCCAATGAAAGAGGTGAAAAAATGGATACAGCAAAAAATAATTTGAAGTATAAAGTTGTTGGGAAAATTGAAGATTTAGGTGGCAAAAAGCTACTTGTAGTTGAAGAAGTTACTAATACTAATAGTCGTGCGATTGCTCATTCTTCACGTGGTATTGTAGATTTTAACATCGATATATTTTAATGTAAATTATAAAGTGGACAAGATATTTTTAATATCTTTGTCCACTTTATATACTATTTGGAGGATAAAAATGAAGAAGTTAGCGTTAATTACAGGGATAAATTATCAAGGTACTGAATATGAATTAGGCGGCTGTATCAATGATGCTTCTGCGATTTTACACAAACTTGTAGAAGAATTTGATTTTAATTCATCTGATATACAACTACTAATTGAAGAGGTAGCAACTAAGGAAAATATACTAAATGGATTAGAATTGCTCATAAGGCAACTAGAGCCCGGAGATATTGGAGTTTTTACATATGCGGGACACGGGACACAAACAGCTGATTTACCACCAATTGGTGAGGAAGATATGTTAGATGAAGCTATTGTACCTATAGATGCTATTAGCGACAATTCTAACCTTTTAAGGGATGATGAAATCCAAAATGTGCTATCCAATTTAGCAAGTGGCGTACATTTTGTGATTATTTTTGATAGTTGCCATTCTGAAACTGCAACAAGAATGATGATAAACAACACTGACGACATTGTGGAATTAAAAGATACTATTAGTCATGCTACAAGCGTTGAAGAAATAAAAGAAATTATTGGCAGAATTAATACTTCAAGGGCAATTTCAGAACATAAAAACCATAAAAAACGTTATATGGAACCTTCTGAAACAGTTAAAAAAATCAAAAATATTATGGTAGATGTTAAAAGGAAAAGAAATAGAGATCTAGAGCATCCTCTAACAGGAGCAGGTTATCTATTATTTTCAGGATGTAAAGCGCATGAAGTATCTTTTGACGATGGTACAAACGGGTATTTTACAAAAGCCTTAATTAAAAATATCAAAAAAGGGATGACTTATCGAGAATTATACGAATTAGCAAGAGGAGAAGTATTAAGTAATTCAGGAGGCCAACAAGATCCACAAATAGAAGGACCTGAATATTTAGTAAATGCAAAGATCCTTGAATGATACGGATTTAAATAATGATAATAAGAAATAACGGACTTTTATTGAATCTGATAAGTTAAATTAGCAAAAATAGAGAAAGGTTGGCTTACATAAAGTCAACCTTTTTTGTAAGCACCTGGCTTGTTAGTATCTATTAACTAAAATAAAATTTCAAACAAAGGTTTGATATTAGGGTCTGCAGCAATATGTTCAGGGAAAATAAAGCCCATTTGATCACGTGAAAGCTCTAATTCTAATTCCTTAAAACATTTATCCACGAATTCTGAACATATATATTCATCATCATCTGTGTGTCTCCCGAGACCCAAACCTATTCGTGCAACTATCTTGGCTATTTCGTCTTTATCATAATTTCGATTAAGTAGATCTACTGCTTTTCCGAACATTTTTTTTATTTTTTCTTTATCAAAATCAGGACTATCAATTACTTCATGCCGAGCTATATATATTTCTCCGTTATATTTTTTCTTATTGTTTTCATAATTGTTAAGGTAATGAGAAAGGGGGACAGCCCTTACACCGTCGTCTTCCACACTTTCCAATACAAGTACGCGGTCATTCCAATGGATTAACAAGCCTACATGACTAAATATAGAGTTTGAAGCTTTTTGAATTAGCTCACTAACTAAATAGTGACCGCTACAAAAGAAAATGTCTCCTGTCTTTATTTCGCTTCTTGCTTGTTGATAAGGAATTTTGTTTATCCCGTTAAATTTACTAGTTCCCATATGTAACCTCTTTTCAAAACGTTTAATGATGTTGATAATGGATTGGCTTTCTTAATTTTTAAAAATATTATTACTATTAAAACAACTCAAGAATTTTAAAATTATTCTTCACAATATTATGGATTTAGCAATAACATTCCGTAGGATCAATACAACCACATAATTTGCATTTGTCTTAAAAAAAAGACCGAGAATTATCATGTTGAGTTGGTTCGACTAAAAGGAACTGTTTGCCGTTTAAATCAATTTTCCCAACAACTTTACCCTGTAAATTATTAACCACTTCTTGCACCTCCTTCATTTTATTAGTATTAACATTTTCGAGGGAGTTATGCTTCTCTCTGCCGATACCGTAGCATTCGTAACTCAAAGATTGCGAAGCTGATTTCAAAAAAACACTGGCGAACTTCATCTGTCGATAAACCTATTTTTTACTTTTCCTCGATATTTTTTGCTTATTAACTACGATTAATATTGGTGGGACACCCCTGAAGGCTGTTTTCCTATTTTACATATTTGAAATTATTACTCTTCAAGTAGCTTTTTTTTATCGGTGTATTTGTTCAATCCCAAGTTAAGTATAACAAAATGGATGTTCCGTTCACAAAGCTGTTCAACTAGCTGCAGCAACTGAACAGTGTTTCGACCTAGACGATCCATTCTTTTACAACCATGTGACATTAGAAATTAACTTGGAAAAAAGTTCATTCAATTGTTGCTTTTGTTTAGAAACTCCACTTATTTTCTCTTGAACGATTTCATCAACCCCATATTTTATAAGTTGTTCAATCTGGCTTTCTGTTATTTTTATATTTATTTTTCGCTTTTTTTAATACTTATTTGCGTGAATAAATAAAGGATAATACATATTCATAACTAATATGAGGTAGCGTCAGGAAACAGCATTTACAACGTTAAGAATATGACAATATTAAAAAGCCCGATTTCTCAGTATTAAAATTGAGAAATTGGGCTTTCAGCATTGCGAATATCAAATAGGCAATACAATCGCTGATCTTCCTTGCTAGCATAGGAAAATCGGCTTTTTGTTTCATAAACTGTCTTAGCGTATATTTTGCGCGTATTGCGAGTAACCGTTGTACTACCCCTATTTCTTCTGATTAATTATTACTTTTCCGATTCCATCTCTACTTTCTATAGAAAGTCCAAATGGTTTTGAAAGCTCAGCTATCTTCTTAATTATCTTTTCAGATTTGGACAATTTGGGACATCCTCTTCTATGACGGAGTATTCCATTATCAAGTTCAATTGGATGGAGAATTAATTCAGTCAATTTGCCATCCTGCATTTTCCAAAATGGTATAATAGATTCCCATACTTCCGGCTCTTCTGCAAATCCTATAGTGTTACTCTGTTTATCTAATGCATCTGCAATGTTGTTATAAAAGCCAAGGCCTAGCCTATCATATAAATCTTGGGGCTGATGGGTTAGAGTTTCACATTGGAAAATAAAATTACCAAGACTATAAAAAATAGGTCGATCTTTATAAATCTCTATTCCTCTTAGGATATGTGGACCGTGACCAATTACACAATGTGCTCCCTCATCTATACATCTTCTAGCAAAATTAACTAAGAAATCCGCTGGCTCTTCTATATTTTCCCCTTTTGGTTGATGAGAATGAATGCTGACAATCACATAATCCGACTGCCTTTTAGCTTCTGAGATCGCTGATAATATTCGTTTCATATCATTTTCATTAGGTTCTGTACATTCACCTTCCACAAGGCCCTCTTGAAAAAATATTCCCCCAAAGAAAAATAAATCATCACCATCTTTTTGCACAAAACCTCTTCTTGCTAATATATTGTATGTAGCGTTTACAGGAATAGCCTTTGCGATGTTTTTGAGTTGTTCTAATTTTTCTTTTGAAACCGTATAAGTCATATGATGTCGCAACGGGTTAATACCCGGCCTCCCAATTATATCTGGCCTCTGTGCACCAGCAATCCATGTTCTATCAAAATTAGATGTGGCTGCTATTAAAGCTACTCGCGCTGAAGGCAGTTCCAAATATCTTGGCTCACTTGCTCTTGCCAAATTGCTCCCTGCACCAGCGTGAACAAAATCTAGAGTGTTTAAATTTCTCTCTGTAGCCTCAAGACCACCATATGTAAAGTCAAGGGTATGATTATTAGCCCAGGCAATCATATTAAATCTATATTCTTTCAAATCTTTTAACATACTAGGTGTTGCCATTACCCATCCACCACCGCTTACTGCTCCAGGATACCCTTCAAGATTATGGACAGTACCTTCTAAATTTGTAAAACGCACGTCAGCGCTTTGTATTATTGACGCTATTTCCTTAAAACTATTGTCTTCCGTTGAGATTCTACGAGTTATTAGGCTATCGCCTGTAGCACAAAATGATATAGTACTCATTCTTTTCCCCCCGATAATAAATCGATTTTTTTATGTTAATATTTATTTAAGTTTATTTTTCGTGATTTTAGCAATTCTTTTCTCATGCGGATTTTCCTTTTTATTTTTCTCGATCACTAGCACATTCTCTATCTTATTAATTGCCCGAATAGGCAAAAGGAGCAATCACAATAGTGCTAGTAGTGACATCATGCCTGTTATAACGATTGCTAATGGAAACCTATATACTCATGGTTTCCAAAAGGTGACAAGACTATTCAATCAAATCTCATCGTTGCTTTATGCCAAGTTACTATTATATATGGGGAAACAGTACTTTTAAGTACTGTGGGAAGGGAATGACTGAACCGGATATATTCTGTATCTTAAGGAGAATACTAGATAGGGGTTACACATAGTTGGACAAAAAACTATGGTACAATTTGTGAAATGAAAAAAATATATATTTGCATGTTGGCTATTGCATTTACAGGAGTGATTAGAAGTTGAAATATCGTAAAGCAAATATTGATGATATTAATAAATTGGTCGAGTTAAGGAAAAAGCAATTATTTGATGAAGGAATAGAACCAAGTATTAATATTGATACGGAACTACCTGTTTTCTTTAAAAATAAATTTAGTGATGGTACTTTTGGGTAAAAGTTTACATTGGAGTTTTGAATTATTTATAGCTAATTTTGTAATAAATTTCTCAATATAGATATACTTGTTAATTGTGATTCTAATATTCAAAATTAACAAAAAACAAATTATAATAAAAATATGATGGTTATCCTTTTGTTTATTCCTTGCGCTAAAGATAAGATTTTGTTCCCGGATCTTATCTTTTTATTTTTGGATTTTAGATACAAAAAAAGGAATCCTTAATAGCTTAAGGATTCTACAACAGGAAAAAACAAATTAGTAAAGATATTGATGTTATTTTGCTAAATTACCTGTAAAAACCCATCCATTAACTTCTTCACCTAAAGTATTTGCATACATTATAAATGACCAGTTCCGTTTTTTTTCAATAATAATGACAGGCTTATTAGAAGGTATACTATCAATTGCTCCAGAAATTCGTTTATGTGATTGGAAAACTGGTGTTTCTCGATTGGTCACACGTATTTGATTTACAGTTGAAAGAGCGATTCCATAATCTTTTTCCAAAGATTTTTTTAATTGTTTAGCATTTTCTTTAGGCTTCTCTTCTGTAAATTCCGAAACATGTAAAACCTTTTCTTTCCAAACATCTTGAATGAAAGGTAGTAAAAAGTTCCCAGCCATGAAAGGCAATAAGAAACATAAAAATAAATATATAGCTGGTGCTTTTTCTTTTAAAGTAGTTGGTGCATTCAAAATTTTTAGAGCCAAATCATTTATAAAATCAATGACCTTTTTTAGACTAGTTTCTTCCTGTATAGAATTAATTTCTTGTTGAATCTCCGCCTGTACCTCTCTCTCTCCTAGGAAAGTCTGAATCTCTCCTATATCAATTGTCGAAAGGAATTGAAAAGTAGATGGAGGTATCTGCACCGTACGAAGTGCCTCTTGTAATATTGCAGTATCCAATACGGGCATTCGTATTTTAAATGCCTCTTGCAATATTGTAGTATCCAATACGAGCATTGGTGTTTTAAATGCCTTTTGCAATATTGTAGTATCCAATACGGGCATTGGTGTCTTAAAGCAGTTAACTAATTCATCTAATTTCAGCAATTGATCTGTATTTGGTAATAATTGTTCCAGCGTTATCTGATTCATTCCTAGACTGTTTTTTCCCATTTTAATCCTCCTTAAATATATGATGACTCCTTATAAACTTTTACAATAAAGTGATGTCCCCTTTTTCCTTTATTTATCTTCTAATACTTGCTACTATATAACAATCGTATCATATTTAAATAACGCTCTAGATACGTATTTTGCAAGAAATCTATCAAAAAATTAAATATAATATCTATTTTACATGAAGTAGTATCCAATAAGGAGTCACCATATCAAAAAAAGAAAATTATAAGTTTAGACACAATTTGGACACAAATTAAGTTGTTTGGTATACACCATCACTACTATCAGTATTCTTTATGTGTTCTTTTGTCGTTGCTACTTCATCGAAAGCGTTGTCTGATCCCAGCCATTTCACGTTCTACAAGTAAACAAACAGCCTCACTAATAGACAGCCCTAACTCATCACAGTATGTCTTAAAACCCTCATATAAGCTGTGAGGAAGTCGTGCTGTTAGTATCTCAGACTTTTCCTAACGTCTTTTATTTCTAGCAAACTGTTCTAAATACCCCACGTTATCACCTCATATAGATTCGGAATGTATACATTCTGTATTCGTTAACTATGTTCCTCTACTACATAATGCATACAAAAAATGTGAGAGTATATTCACCCTCACATGTGTTTAAATTATTATTCAGGATATTTAGTTTGTTGTTCCATATGTTTTGCAACGTCAATTAAGGGTTGCATCTCCTTTAAAAAAGCATTTACATCTCTAAAGGAATCCATAAAATAATACTCACTAAATTCATCATAACAGCCAGTGAGTTCAATTATAATTCTAGGTGCATTCTTATACTCAGGTTCAAGATAAAGCGTATTACATCGGCCAAGAATTGTAAATAACTCGTTAATTTTCCCACCTAGAATAAAGGTGGCTTCATAATTATCATCAAATGATACAACATGGCTAGCTTCATATTGAAACCGTCCATTTCTAAATATAGTTCCTGTAATTTCTCTATGCCTTATTGATGTTTCCACTGTCATAATCATCACCTCAAAGAAGTGATTCTATGCATGGCTGCTAAACACCTTTTACAAGAGGGGGTAGCACCACATTGCCATCAAGTTAAAAAAATATTTTTCACCCAAAACAAAAAAACGAGCTAAATTCAAATTAATTTTATTTTGGGAGTACTTTAATCTTAGCTTGATGGTGATGTGGCGAGACCCCAGTGTGTTCTATTCAGTTAATTAATATACTTGGTTCGCAAGAAATCAATCCGGAATAAAAATAACATCTCCGTTAAGCGGATTAATTAGGTATAAAAATTAAATGTAGACTATTGATTATGTGTTGGGGTCCCGCCAACACAACGCGAATTTCATACGCTAAGGAATTATTAGGTGGGTGTTTTTGCCCATCTCCTCGTAAAGGGGTAATAAGAAAAAAGCAAACTTCCCTTTTAAGAAGGTTTGCTTTTTTCTAAGCTATATACGTATTCTTTGACTTTTTTATATTTGCTATGGTAAGTACTTTTATAAATACAACGTATTTATTGATTAATAAAAATGTAGAATCTTTTTTTCCATCGATCTTTAAGCCACTGCAATTCATCTTTCATGTTGATTATTACAGTCATAATTATTTTATCGTTTAGTTGTACGTGTGACGTTTAGGCCTTCGATATTTTGACTTTTTCCCGCGCCGATTTCTGAAAGTTGATGTATAAATTCTGCATTCTCTAGAATGGTTTCTTTTAGACTCGGTATACTGTCTGGAAAACCGCGGGTATTTGACGCTCCGACTACTAAATACCATGAAATAACTTCGTTTGAATCATCAAATGCAAGTTTTGTACGGTAGTGATTATCTCCTTCGTCTGTATGTACACCCTCGGGAATCTTTGCTCCTACCGTTTTTGTGAGCGGACCAAATATCTGTTTTTGTCCGTCTGTTGTTTCAACAACCATAAAAACAGATCCGTATCCAGTACCTGCCACACCGGATTTTGTAACCTTAATTCCGATGTGTATGTCATAAAATTCTCTATCTTTTGAAATGATATAGGTTCCTCGTGTATGAGTGTCACCATCTTTTTCATTTATTTCCATGTCATCAAATCTTTCCATTTAATTTCATTCCCTTCTGTGTTTAAAAAAGTTCAATCAACTTTAATATTCCTTATTGGGGAGAAAATTATACAAAGTTAATTCATTGTAGAACTAGTAAGTTTTTTAATAAAAAAGTTCCTTAGCGTACGAAATTCGCGTTTTGTTGGTGCTACCCCGTGTTTTACTTTTTATTAAATATTACAATACGTGAAATTTAATATTTCCTTATTATAAAAGCCCCCATAGATCTTACACCTATGAGAGCTACCTAAGGATATTTAGACTTTCGACTTCATTCTATTTTAATAGGGTTTCGCCATACGTGAGAAACAAAATTAACAAAAAAATGAACTAACCAGCACAAAATAGATCTTAAAACAGTCCTTTAACGAACTTTGTATATTGCTAACTAAACTAAACTTTACTATTCCAACTATCAATTAAGTCACTTGCATATTTATATAGTTTTTTATATTCATTCTCTTCTGGTGGATCTATTTTCTTTACACCATTTTTAACTTCTCTATAAATCCTGTTGTCTAAGGAGTTCTTTTCCCATACAACATTAATAATTTCATTTCTAAATAAATGAAATTTCCCACCAGGTTTAAACTCATCTCTAGAGGTAAGACGAACTGGTGCAATATCGATAATTTCCCCGTTTAATTTTGCCCACATATGAAATTCATAAGGTGGGTTCCATATAAAACCAAAAGGAAGAAAACGAGGAGAAAAATCTAACTCACCTGCTACCAATTCTGCATCTAAATTGTATTTTTCTTTTAGTAAATCTTTTGTTAAATATGAAGCATATACACAACTCTCTCCGAGTCTATTTCCATAACCATAATGATCAAATGTCTTTACAATACTTTCTACTATTATTTTTTGAATATGTTCTTTTTCAGTCATAATAAAGCCCCCTTTCTTAACTACATTTTCCCCCTTTTTATAAATTTGTGATTTTTATTTCAAATACACTGTGTGAAATTATTTTATGAAACTTAAAAAAGCCCCTTGAAAGACGCATTTATTTTACAAGATACTATTCTACTTCTTTTAGTAAAAATTCTGCACCTTATGGACTTAATGTTATCTTTCCATTTGCTAATACTATGTTATGATTTGACACTTCTCCTGTTAATGCACAAACACCATCAGGCTGATACTTCTGTAAAACAATGTTTTCTACTTCTACAAAAATCTCTAATGGTGATTTTTCTTTAATACCAAGCGTATTTCTAAGTTCCTTTGGGATTACTACACGCCCTAATCCATCTACTTTTCTAGTTACTCCGTCAATTATAATTATACGTAATCCACGTTGAGCACAAAAAATAGCGGCAGTGGAACCAGCAGGTACGCTGCCAACAATAATGACATCTTGGTTAGAGGAGTTTTTGAACGTTTTTAATCTTCCAATCCTCTTTTTCACGTTTTAATAAAACATCTAATCCATTTACGAAGAGAATAACTACTTCTTGAATGGGAATTAAATTTTTATTAAAATCATTTGACACCAAAGATTCTCCATTAGATTTTAAACACATTTCATAGCGATACACAGTTCCTTTAGGACTTATGGAATCAAAAGATAAATCCCCGAAATTATTTAGTGCTGCTTGTAATTCATCATCATCGTGATTAACTTTTCGGAAGGATAAGACAATCTATTTATCTCGTTCTTCACGAGTAGCTCCAAGTGCTTTGTATACATAAGCCATTGTTAATATTCTAGCCTCATAATCATAAATCCCAACTTTACTAGTATGGATCAAAGAAAACTTATTGTCCAAGGCAATCTGAACGTAGTCTACGTATTCCATTTTAGGATATACGATAAAATTTTTTCGTCTTCCTGCTTAATTAGTGGACCATTGATACCATCCCAAGGCAAATTTCCTACTATTCCAATTTCCTCATCAGTTAATGGACTTACAGTAGGAGAGTTTGGATAGTAGGTACGCGCTGCATCCGGAGCAACAGCAGTCCAGTACGTGCTCAGAGCAGCACAGAGTTTAAAATCCTCAGGAAATGGACTTCCAAGGCCATATGCAGCAAGGAATTCTATTTTTTACCCTCCTGGTTATGGGTAAGATCCCAACTGACATCCCATCCAGGTGCAAATGTACCTGATGCTGCATCGGGCAAGTAAGAATGTCTAGTTGTTTCTGGAAGGTTGAGCCCGGTTAATTTTGGAGGAGTCTGATATGGTAAAGATACAATTACAGTCATAGTATCATCACGTTCACAGAAGTTAGCACCTTTTAATTTTAGGTTAGTAACCTTTCTGGTATTGGATAAAGTATAAAGATTTGCTTGTTCCCAAATAAAGCCTCTAAGTTTTTCGGGAGCTGTTTGTAGCCACCAATCCATTAGTTCCCTTTAATCACAGTTAGGGAAGAAATCAGGTGCTGTTACTAGAGAGTATGCTGCACGATTATCATAAATTTCAATGGATAGTTGAGGGCAATTAGTCTGGATCCATCTCCGGTGTAATCTACATAGTGTATGGCCTATAGCCTCCGAGTTTAATGCAATTTCGGAAGCAAATATGTTTTTTTGTTCGCCACTGCAAGATAATGTGTGCCAAATTTCGAAAATTGATTTATACGAGTAGTTCTACATGCCCTTTTTTTACTAATGCAAATGAAGAGCTTTTAATTTGCATTAGTACCTTCATGTTTTACGATAAAATGCATTTTTAAAAAAAGTTTTATCATTTCATGTGATTATTCTTTAATGTTTGCCTTAAAAGATAAGGTTAACTATAAATAATGTAAAAAAATAGATTACATAGCACTCAACTTTTTTTCATAAATTATTTATGTGCGAAAAGCACAATTGTTATTCAGTCAATTTCCTAAGGAGTGGTAAAATGACTACAACCGTAATGACTCGACTAGTATTGAAAATGGGCTCAAAGGGCCCAGATGTAGATAAAGTTCAAATAGCGCTTCAAAATGCTGGATTCTCACCAGGAGACATTGATTCGCATTTTGGCTTAAAAACCGACCAGGCTGTAAGATATTTCCAAATAGACAATCATCTAGAGGTAGATGGAATAGTCGGAAAACACACTTGGGATTTGTTACAGAGATATTACACTTCGCCTCAAATGCGAAAGCATAAGGTTCAACAAGGAGAAAACTTCTCGAAATTAGCAGAAATATATCATGTGGATGTTAATGAAATTATAAATGCAAATCCTGGTATTGACCCAAGGAATCTTCAAGTTGGACAAGAAATCAACATACCTAATGCCAGGGGAGGGGATACTGACTCATCATCAGTCGCTGAAAGGCTTGAAACAACCTGGAATTTTTTTAAATCATTAGGATTTTTAGATGGTGCAACTGCTGGTATTATGGGCAATTTAAGGCACGAGTCTCCAACTTTGGATCCACATCAAATACAAGGTAATAATCCAAGAAAACCGGGACGAGGAATTTGTCAATGGGAGACTATACAAGCAGGAGGTTCAGGTCGTTGGGAAAATTTAGTTCATTGGGCGAATGCTAGAGGTAAGGAGGTACTTGCGCTAAGTACTCAGCTTGAATTCCTTTGGTATGAATTAAATGGCGGTGATCAAGAAACTGTACGCAGATTGCAAAAGTATGGTGGAGTCAAAGGACTTAAGAAATTGGGTATAGACGATGCCGTTCAAGCATTTCAGTGGTCCTTTGAACGAGCAGGAGATCCCGATTATCCTAGCCGCATAGAATATGCTTATGGGATTTACAAGAGGTTTGCAAAGAGAGTTTAATCATGCAGGATAAGAGGCTATTGCAGCTTCAGTTTTAATTTGGGTTATATAAGTTCAACATATCCTAATACGATAAAAAAGGTGATAAATTCAGTGGGACATTACCAATATCGCTCTGAATTAGATAACTAATTAGAATGTAAACCAAACGTACAAATAATTAAGGATGTCAAGCAAACATAAATGAGTGGGACTCTTTCCTGGTCTATGGTTAGTAACAAGGACTAAAACCATAAAGGTAGCACAACTAATTACATGGGCTGTTCTTAAATTTGATCAAATATAAATTAATTGAAAATTTGCGTGTTTAAAGCCCAAAAATAACTTGTAGCTAATAACTACAAGTTATTTTTGGGTCCCGCCAGCATTTCGGAAAAAACCATGCTAAAAGCATTCAAGATTTTATATAATTTTAGGTCGGGAAATAGACGGTTCTGTCACCATTTCTTTCCTTAATAAGTAACTAAACAAATTGAGAAGATAATGGTTATTAGGAGGTGATAAAACATGAACAATCAAACAAAATATACAAATACAGAAAATCCCGAACAAAATTTTTCCTTTGAAGGAAGCCCATGTCATGAACCAGGGGCTAGAGTTTGTAGAGGTGATATTCGGTACGTTTGTAAAAATGGTCGCTGGAAACCTACCTACGAATATTGTCCAAGTGATAGTACACAAACATAGATATCGCTTTTGACAAAAGTTTGTTCGTATTTTCCACCTTTCCAGTAATTAACTTCCGAAAATGTTACATTTATTACCTAGATTTTCATCTTTACGTAGAGCCTATAAATGATTATTCAGAACATCAGTATGCAACGTTTAGGATAGACCACACATTGTATCCGCCAAGCAGACAATTTATTTTAGATGTCATTTTATAATGACATCTTTTTTTATTAACATTCCCCATTTTTTAGGTGTTATTTGAATAAAGAGAATGACAGAGGTACTATTTTAAAATATATAATTTAATAAATTTACCAATAGTACACTGACACTTTTGGAAAAATAAGAATCCTATTCTCCTTGTATAGGAGAATAGGGTTCAATCGCTAATATATATTTATCATGCTGTACAACATTAAAAATTAACTAGTTTGTTGGAATTGTTCCTTTGGCTTTAAAAGTCCATTTCCTTCCATTACCTTCATATTCTTTAGCTTTAAATTTCAAGTAATAGTTAGCTAAATCAGTTTTCCCTACAGTATAACTGAAGTCACCTGGCTCATCATCATAAAGAACTACATCAAATTCATCCACAAACTCATCTGATCCCCATTGTTCACGATAAATTTGTACAGTTACTACAGCTCGGTTACCTTGTGGCTCATAATATTCACTTCCACTTATAGTACCCTTAATTTTTAATTTCCCTTTACACAGTGCCCAATAGTCAGTTTCTTGGACAGAACTAAATGTCTCATTAAACTTATAAGAATCATAACAACTAGTAGCTGCCTGTGCAATATTATTGGTTGGGACAAAAGTTCCAAATGTTAATATAGATTTCCTCATCCTTTTTATAGTTCGTATATTTTTTCGAATTTATGTAAGGAAACAATAAAAATTATTGACAAAAGGATTGTATAAACCGGAAAACAAGATATATAATAAGAACAAACGTTCTATTTTTGGAGGGTAAAACAATGTTTGATTACTCGAAATGTATAAATCGAATGATTTTATGCATAGACCTCTGTTCATTTTTTGCCAGTTGTGCGTGTGTAATGAGGGGATTAGATCCTTTAAAAGTAAGACTAGCTGTCGTTGGGGATGTAAATAGAAAAGGATCAATAGTGCTTGCCGCTACTCCCGAACTAAAAAAAATGGGCATTTCTACTGCAACTAGATTGTATGAAATCCCAAAAGATCCGAACATTATTATTGTGAATGCAACAATGAGAAGTTTCGTTGAAATTTCAAATCAAATTACGGAAATTTATACAAAATATGTAACTCTTGAAGATTTACACGTTTACTCAATAGATGAATGCTTTCTGGACATGCAACAAACAGCACACCTTTTTGGACGTGATCCAATTGTAATTGCGAAAAGAATTCAAAAAGAGATATATGATACAACGGGTATAACTGCATCCATTGGAATTGCACCTAACCTATTCCTAGCAAAAGTTGCGTTAGAATTGGAATGTGGTCATACGAAGATGTTTCAAAAAAATTATGGGAAATTAAGCCGCTTCAAAAAGTATGGGGAATTGGAAAGGCTACAGAAGAAGCGTTGCACAATATGGGACTATTTTCCTTGAAGGAAGTTGCAAAAGTGCCTAAAGAGCATCTAATAAAGCGGTTTGGAAAAGTTAAAGGTGAAGAGTTATATCGCTTTTCTTATGGTATAGATGAGAGCCGGATTGCAAATAAATACATTCCTAAAAGTACCTCTATAACAAAAGGACAAATTTTATTAGAGGATTGCTTCAGTCCAAATAAATTAAAGTTACTTCTTCTAGAACAGATTGAAGAAACTTGTTTTCGTTTACGAACTATGGATAAATGCTGTCGTACGATTGAGCTTTCTATAGGCTATAGTAAATACATCGGTGGAGGTTTTAAACGAGCTATTACCTTAGATCAACCGACATGTTTAACAGAAGATGTTTATGAGGTCTCATTGCAATTATTAAAAAAGTTTCATTCCGGTCATCCGGTGCGCCAAATACATATTACACTAAAAAATTTGACCAGAGATGATGCAATTCAAATGTCATTGTTTGAAGATACTCTCCAAAAAGATACTAAAAGGAAATTAGCAAAAACAATGGATAGTATACGGCATAAACATGGTAAAAATTCAATTATGAGAGGTATTAGCTATGTTAAAGGTGCTACACAAAGGGAAAGAAATGGGAAAATAGGTGGACATAAAGCATAAGGAGGAATACAGATCATGATTGATAGAGGTATGATGCGATGGGTTCCATTTTCAGCAATAAAAGAACAGTTTGAAGGATTAAATGAATTGTATGAAAAACAAAGCTATATCCCAATGCCAATCTTAGATGAACAAAAATTAGAACTTATAAATGAAATAGTGTGTTGTGCAATGGCTGAAAATAAGCAAGTAAGTATTTCATACCAAAAACAGAACAAAGTATATTCCGAAGTGGGTTATATTCATTACTTCGATATGGTCTGTAATGAATTAAGATTTAGGAACCAACATGATAATGTACTATATATAAAAATTAATCATGTAACAGACATCAAATATACATAACGCTTAACATTAAATATAATCCTTATTAATAGGAATCTATTTCTATGGTTTTTATATGAACTTTTACATTTTAAATTTCTTTTAACAAAAGGTATAAGAATATTTGAGTGGGAGCAAGAATATATGGATTAAGAAATAAATCTTTTATACTAAATTCTATTCTCTCTGAAGTCTTAGAAAACTCCTCAAATTAGAGTAGAGAATTTGAGGGTTTTTAGAAAAAAGAATAAACATCAGAAAAGTCTTAAAAAACTCCTCAAATTAGAGTAGAGAATTTGAGGGTTTTTAGAAAAAAAGAATAAACATCAGAAAAGTCTTAGAAAACTCCTCAAATTAGAGTAGAAAATTTAAGGGTTTTTAGAAAAAAAGGATAAATATTAGAGGAGTCTCAGAAAACTCCTCAAATTAGAGTAGAAAATTTAAGGGTTTAGTATTGAATTAACAAAACGCACATGTTAATATTGTTATGTAGCATTGTTGACTAAAGTAAAACAAAATGTTATAAAAAATCTCTATTGAACAAAAAACATACAACCTGTGTGAGAGCAAGCTGTATGTAAAATGTGAGAGAGTTATGAAGCATGTTTGTTATTTTGATTTTTGCTGATTAAAAAGAAACAAGATCTTATAAAAATCTTTATTGAATAAAAAGACATACAGCCTGTGTGAGAGCAAGCTGCATGTAAAATGTGAGAGAGTTATGAAGCATGTTTGTTATTTTGATTTTCATTGTTCTTATCTTCTTGACGACGTTTGTAAACATAAGACGCGATTAGTAAAACGATAACCAATATGATGGTCATGAATAGCCAGTTAAGTTCAATGCCGTAAACAACTATAGTTGGCTTGGCATAAAAACCAATGGCGCACCATATTAAGCTGACTAAGAACTGGATTAGAAGCTTATCGATTGCACGAAGGTTTAATCTTCCGTTCAAGGGGGATTCACCTCCTGATGCCACGACAATAACGTGTTATTTTTTTCAACTACTCCATTGGAACCATTCCTTTCGGTGTATAGTTAAATGTATCGCTGTTGTTATTGGATGCTATGTAAACGAAAACATGGATACACTTACCATTTGTTTATAACACAATCTCACTATATATGTCAAGTTAAATATTAAACTGCTACTCCAATTGGGGTATTTTTGTGTTTTATAAAATGTAAATTACGATATTCATAAATTCATATTACAAATACAAATAAATTCCACTTTAAATAATCAGGAAATATGTAATATTATTAAAATTAATTTAATAATTATTCGGCATGTTGTTCATATAATGGTATTTTATCCATACACATAAAAAATAGATCCTGCAGCTCCAGGATCTATTTTTTATTGAATTTGTAAAATTGGTTAATTCTATAAATTCATATCTCAGCACTTATCTTATTGCAAAATTTCGTTTTCAATTAGGAAACTTGATATTTGCTAATAGATCTTTTTCTCCATTTTTAGATATTATGAAATGTGCTCCCTGTTCTTTTAATTCTTCGTAGAGTTTCATTTTTGTTTTCTCATTTTCGTTAAAATCATCCACAAATTTTTTATCTTTGCCTAATATATCTAATAGCTCAAAAATTGCAGTCTCCACATCAGATATATATTGATTCACTTGAGGTGTAGATAGTTCCTGTTCACTTGGACTATGTACTAATGAATTTCTTATTTCCACACCCTTTTGTATTGATTTGAGTTTAGTACATTTTTTTCCAGTAATAGATTCTAATATTTTTCCATACATTTTATACAATGGAGGTGACGGCATTTCTAACAGGATAGAGCTAAATTTTTCATCGTAATTCATATAAAATTCTTTAATAGCTAATTCAGCAGCAATCGTAGCATTGATCCATTTGATTTCACTTTCATCTTCATTCTTAGCTTTTGCTAAGTATTTAAAAGCTATAAAAGGTAATCTCTCATTATTTAGCTGTCCTTGTATAAAATCTTTTCTTTCTTGAGTTAGATTATAAGGTTGTGAAAATGAAATGTGCGCTTCTATATCACTAGGGCCTTCTTTCCAAGTTTCTTGGTCAATGCTAAACTTATTTGTTTTTGCATCTATTATCCTGTCATTATGATTAATAAACAATACTAAATGAATCCAGTTTATTAGATCATCAATCGCTGAAGATAATGGCAACCATAAATCTTTGATTATCATAATTACATCATCGGCAACTGTTTTTTCCATGTAATTAAAATTCGCATGTTCTTCTAAAAGTGTCTTTACTACACGGTTAGAAACCTTCCTTGTTTGAAATGCTATAAATTTTCCTTCTTTAACATCTAATTCTATCTTAATATCACGATATGAAAATGAAAAATCCACGAGATCTACATGTATACCTAGTTTAAATAATAGTTTTTGTTCAGCTTTAAGATAAATAAATTTCTCTTCATCATCTGTAGTTTTGCAACAGTTTTTGTACTTTCTTCCACTTCCACAGGTACATTTCATATTACTAGTAAGTTTCAATAGTAATCCCCCACTCTAAAAAATTCAAATTTCATTTTGATATCAGTCCTGCAATGCTTGTTTAATCCTGTATTCCATTTTTTTGTCTGTCATCACAAATATTATAAGGGGTAACACCAATATTTTGCGAATTTCGCATGTTAAAAGATAATCGTTTTTTAGATTGATGTGCTCAACTAAATCAGCTAATAGAAATCACCACATCAAGAACAAACATCTAAGTTACAAATATTCTCAAAAAATTGGTGAATACTGCATCGCTGTGACCTATTTTTACACTTATCTTACCTGAACCCCATTTGAAATTTGATATACTAAAAGAAAAAATAGGATGATACGGTTATGCCAACAAAAGAGTTGCAAGACACAGTACAGCGTTTTTCTACGTTCTTATTAGATAAAGGAAGAAAACCTTCCACAATTAAACGTTATACATATGATATTGAAGATTTTGGCCATTGGTTGCAAGAGTCTAAAAAGCTTCCATTACAAAATATATGGACGACACTTAAAACAGAGGATTATGAAGAGTATTTTAATAATTTAAAGAAGCAACGAAATTACTCGGATAAAACGATACATCGTGTTTATATTGTCCTAAGTAGGCTTTATCGATATTTAGAGCTACCTAATCCAATAGAAGATATAAACTTTGTAATTCAACCGAATCGTGCGTTACGTGATGAAGACTTTATTTCTAAAGCGGAAGAAAAAAGATTAAAATACATTTTAACCTCATTAGAAGGATTAACAGAAAAACAACGCTCAGTTCGACCAGTACTTATGGATCGTAACATTTCTATTGTGCATTTGCTCATTGATAATGGATTAACCCTACAAGAACTTGTAGGACTACAAATGAAGCACGTCCATTTCGAAAACAATACGATAGCTGTAACGGGGAAAGTGGGTATAGAAAGAATGATTCTTTTAGCTGAAGACGATAAAAAGCGCTTATTTAACTATTACAAAACTATTCCTGAACCTGTTCGTCCAAGTTACCATAGCAATAATCCGTTATTTGTTGCATTCGATTTTACTAGAAAAACTTATCACTGGTCATATGAAAACGATGCTCCAAAAGCCTTAACAGAAATTGCTGTTCAAAAAATGATTCGACTTGAAGTTGAAAGAGCGAATTTACGAAAAGGAATTTCAGCACAACATCTACGGAATACCTTCATCTTACGTTTAATCGAAAATGAAGTTTTTGAGGAAGAAATAATAAAACAGGTAGGTTTTAAGTCTAAGCTTTCGTTAAAAAGATATTATGATTACATCGATTAAAAATAGCGGAGGAAGATTGTGTGAAGAAAAATATAAAACAAAAGTCATATTATATAAGAGAATATACTTTACGGGATAAAAGTACAAAATCCATTAAAGTGGAACCCTGGCGTTCGTTTAAAGAGGAAATGAAGGTGCTTGATATTAATGATAGTGACATTTTTCAAATTCAACTGATTGAAAAGCGAGTGTGAATTAAAAACCTTGATAATGTCAAATAATCATAAAAAATATCGGCTGAACCTTGTATAGAGAGTTTATCAGACTAATAAGGTTAATGAGAAGGAGTTTAAAAAACATGTTGAAGACGTTACAATAACAAGTTTTCTAATTAATATATTTAGTTTCTTTTAAAGATCAATTCTAGGTTATTTAAAATGAAAAACCAAAAGAACTTGTAGGCATTCCTACAAGTTCTTTTTCAGATAATATATAAAAGGTTAATCAAACTATCTCATTACTCGTAACGGGGAAACCATCTTACATATGGCTTGATTTCATTATATAACAAATCTCACCATAAGCACTTTTAATATTTGAAAATTATGTGAATTTAGGAAAAGGGAATAAACAAATATTTCAAACCCCTAAAATTTCTAATTTAACATTTTGCAAAATACATTTTAAATCAATATCTATATCATAATAAATTAGTAAAGATGTATACATAGGTAAATAGAGAAGAATGTAGGATTCTTATAGAAAGACATATATTTATATTCAGGATTAATTAACTATAATAAAATTAATTTCATGTTATAACTAAATATAATCCTTGAATATATGTAGATGGAATTGTCTTATCTTTTTTTATTTATGTGATAAAGAAATTAGGTATAGGAAAATTAAACAAACGTTTGTTTTAAATATTTTAGTTATGGATCAATGTATGAGGCATCATGAGTTACAGTATTCAGTTGTCTGCTTAGTTAATTTCTCATTTATTATATAAATTTTATATAGCAATGAAAAAAGCATCCATAGCGGATGCTTTTTTTACGAAAGGAATTTATTCCTAAATTATAGTTAATCCTCTAATAACGATATTTTAAATCTAAGTCATCATAATACTTTCTAGCGAAAGCATAATCTTGTTTAGAACCTTTTTTTATAATGTACCCTCTTTCAATAAATGGACTTCTCTTATTTTAGTATTGAGCACTACGATGTCCGTCTCCTTGTCCATGAAGATGCCATGTCGCACAATATGGGCACCAAACTGCAAGAATTCCTACGTTTGTTTATAAAAATCTATTTATTTAATAATATTTTTTACGTCTCCAATACGTATATCACCATCATGATGATATTCAATAACATACCCCACATCTGGTGAGTATATCCAGGTATCAAAACTAACAGCTGTAACATCATCTATTACATTTAAAACTTGGTGTAAATTTGTTTTTATTATTGGCACTCTAGCATTATCCCAAATAATATATACTGTCTGAGAATATGTTCCAAAACAGTTCTGTAGATATAATCTTATTTCATCCTCATTATATAAATCACCATAGTTTTGTATGTTCGACCAATCTACTCTCCCCCATGATGTAATAGGAAATGCATTTTCAAAACTTGTTACTATCATTTTCCTTTGAGCATTTTCTAAAATTTCAATGTCTTCGTCCAATGCTTCAATACACTCTTCCAACAACGTTGCCATTTTATTACCTCATTTATTTAGATATTTTAATAACGATTTAAAGGTTTCTTCGTCTCCTTCAAAAGGAATTGCATATTTAATTGCTTTATCTTTTTTTCCATTTCTAAAATCTTCTACATTGATATGCATCCCTTTACTAGGATCATAATCTAATCGCCATCTTGCTTTATGATCCGCAGTCTCTCTACCAACAATTTTACCATAACCAGCGCTTTTTTCCATTGATCCTATAAATGGTTGTGAATCAGTCCCTAAATCCCCCAATAAACTCATTGCTTTATTTCTCGCTTGTTCATATGTTTGAACCTTATCAAGAACAATCTCTCCAGAACGACCACCTTTAGCGGCTGCTTCTAGTGCTTTTCCCTTCTTTTCAAGGTCGCCAATCTTTCCTACGACTTTTCCGACTACACGTGAAGTACCACCTGATACAACAGCTAGCGTACCCCAGCCATAATCTTCAGGTCCATATTTTTGTCCTGTTACTACGTCTTTCCCAGTAACAAGTTGTCCAATTTCTTTCCCTGTCCCAATTACTGGTGTAATATCCAATATAAATGATAGGTCACCGTCATTCTTACGGTCATATATTTTAGAAGGGTTTCCACCCAAATCATACAAAGCACTACTTAAATCAATATTTCCAATATTTTTAGCTGCAGCAGATACATCAATTTTATGACTTTTTAATTTGTTCGCAGAATCCATAAACAGATTCGCAAGATCTAATCCCATGTTGAAATCTGTGAAGAATCCTGGGACTTTTGCATCTAACGCCTGTAAGTCTTGTGCAATAATTGGAACATTTTTTCTAGTTACTTGCACAAGTTCCTCCATCCCAGGTTTTGCTTCATCTATGGAATGTTTCAAGCGAATGGAGCTATTTATGACTGGTACTAAATCTTTAGCAACACCAGAAAACCCCTTTGATAACTCTTCCGTATACAATCTCATTTTATGAATATCTTTGCTAAGTTCTTCTAGATATTCATTTGTTTTATCTGCATACAAGCTTAATATCTCGTAGGTTTTATCATATGCTTGAGCCATGGATACATATTGTTGAAGTATAAAAACATATGTATCCATACCAAAATCTAGTAATTCTTTCCCGTCGGCTCCAAGCAATTTTACGAGTTCTTTCCTTTGCGTAACCGTTAAATTTCTTATATCGCCTTTCATTGCATTCACTAATTCTTCTAACTTATCATGCGCTTCTTTAATGACTTGCCTTTTATACTGTACATCTTGCTTGGCATCGTTAATGTCTCTGGAAAGATTCTCTAAGTTTTCTGCATCATCTACCCAACGTTGTTCTTCCTCTTCTAAAATCTTAATCGTGTTATTTATAAGTGTTTCGTCACTTTTTAAATAATTAAATACACCTTCAAATATCTTTATTTTCCCATCAAGAAGAGTAAGTGGACTTTTGGCTTCTTGGTCAAAAATAATGGCATCATGGATACGTACATATCCTTTTTCCCCTTGATAATTAACCTCGTACCAAGAACCAACTTTCCCAGTTACTTCTATCACTTCACCATTATTAACACGTTTTGCACGCAATACTTTTTTCAAATCTGGCTCTGGATATACTTTTTTAACAAGGGATTCTAATGTAACCCACCCTTTAACCATTTCTCCATCTTGATTAAAGGAGAATTTCTTATCTTTATATGTAAAATCTCCTGTTTGTAATGCACCTGAAGGCTGTAGTAAGTACCAATTAAACTCTTGCTTCATCCAACCATTTTTTGATTCATGGGAAGCATCAAAATAATATGGTTTTCCATCAACATTTGTAAACCCTGACTGTACAGAACCTAATGGGCTGAAGTAATAGATTTTCCCATCAATATGTTGGATTCCGGTTTGCACTACACCATCTGTTCCCAGATAATAATCTGATCCATTTGTATGTACCCATCCCGTTTGCATATAACCATCGGTACCAAAATAAAAACGTTTCCCATCAATTGCTTGGAAACCAGTAATTCTTTGCCCGTCTTTTTTATAATACGTCCATTTTCCTTCTTCTTGTACCCACCCTTGTTTATTATCTAAATAGAGTGCTTCTTTTAATTGATCAATCCACGTTAATCCATTCGCAAGAAGAGTTAAATCACTATCTAATTGTTTATCAAATTTCTTTTGAATATTGGGCGGAAAGTACTTTTCAGGATCTTTATGATACTCAGTTATCATAAAATGAGATAAATTCGTCGCTTCCTTTGTTACATCCCAGGAACGAACTGGTGATTCACCAATCACAACAGACTCAAATACCCGAACATAACCGATTTCTCCCTGGTATTTGACCTGGTACCATAAACCTTGTTTTGAGAGAACTTCTAAAACATCTCCATCTTTTACAGGCTTAGATTTAAATAAAAATTTTGTTTCTGGCTTTGGATAGATTCTCTTAATCGCAGAACGAAGGGTAACCCATCCTTTTTCCATATCCCCGTACTTATTAATTTCAAATGATTTTCCTTGATAGGTAAATGTTCCTGTCACATACTTCCCATCTTTTAAATAACTCCATGAAGTAGCAGAAAAACTCCATCCGGTCTTTAATTTACCAGGTTCACTATAATATAAATTGTCTTTCCCTGCTTGCTTTCTCCCTTGGTATAACCTTCCATCTTTAAAGAAGGAATACTCTATTCCATCTAAAGTAATGTTGTCGCTTCGTTTACTACCATCTTTTTCGTAATAGTACCAATTCTCATTTTCTTTCACCCAGCCTACCTTATTTAAAACTTCGGCTGCTTCTGTAAATGTTGGTGCATAGGTAGAAAATAATAAAAATAATGATACTATAAGTCCTATGACTTTCTTCATACTCGCATCTCCTTATTAATTCATTAAAAACTTTTTAATTATATATTAGATTTTATTACTATTAAAATAATAAAGACGGATATGCATAATTGCATATCCGTCTTATCGATTCTCCGAAAATAAACAAGCATCTAATTTAAATCAGATGCGGAATGTATCAAGTACATTATCTTTTTCTTCCTTATTAATCCCGATATATCTTAGTGTAATTTGTGGTGTACTATGATTCAATATTTCTTGTAACATAGCAATATCTTTTGTTTGCTTGTAAAACCAATATCCAAATGTTTTACGCATAGTATGAGTACCTAAGGATTCCACTCCGGCAAAATCTCCGGCTTTTTGTAACTGTCGATAGGCTTGAATTTTACTAATGGGTTTATCACCTTTTCGAGAAGGAAATAACCAGGGACTTTTTAGACTTTCAGCGTATGGAAGTACTTCCTCAAAAATGGACGTAATATTTATGATACGCTCCTTTTTTGTCTTTCCTTCTTTTACTTTAAATTCTTTTCGTTTTTTTCGCTTCAGTTTTAAAATTTCACTCGTTTCCATTTTAAGTAAATCACTTACACGTAACCCCGTATTAATACCAATTAGAAATAAAATGTAATCACGATCTGAACAATGACGTTTAAGAGACCATTTCATGTCTTCGAGCTGTTCTTTGCTTCGAATTGGTTGTACATCGATTAAATGTTGCTTTTTATCCATCTGTTTTTCAATCCCTTTATTTTCAATGATTTGAATGTATACTTTTTTTGTCTATTTTTATAATATCAACGAAATCAGATAGAAGTCAATGTTTAAGGGAAAATGAAAGTAAACTTTTGGGTAAAAGTTTACATTGGAGCTTTGAATCATTTTTAAACAAATTTTGTAATAAATTTCTCAATATAGATATACTTGTTAATTATGGTTCTAATATTCAAAATTAACAAAAAATAAAT
>NZ_JAEHBO010000045.1:0-44669 GCF_016483575.1 Bacillus cereus group sp. N12 | reverse complement strand
ATTTTTCTGCGTTAGGAAGTTCTCAGCTTTCCTTCCTTCTCTGTATAACCGGGTAAAATAACTCGTGTCCTTTTCTTTGCTTTTATAAAACATCCATTTATTGTTATTTAATATATCTTATTCATTTTATTTTTGCAAGTGTTTAAAAAAATTATTTATTTAATTTAAAAAAGTGAAACCAAATTTTTTTGGTTTCACTTCACAATTTTACCAATCTTGTGGTTCGTAATTTAAATCTGAAAATAGACGTCTTTTCTCTTTCTTCGATAAATCTCTCCACTGCCCAACTGGTAAATTATTCAATTCTATATTCATAATTCTCGTACGTTTTAACGTATATACTTGATAACCTAAAGCTTCACACATACGGCGAATTTGACGATTCAGCCCTTGTGTTAAAATAATTTGGAACTCATATTTTGATAACTGTGTAACCTCACAAGGAAGTGTTTTTGTACCTAAAATTTTAACTCCCGCTGCCATTTTCTCTAAGAAATCAGGTGTAATTGGCTTATCCACTGAAACGATATATTCTTTCTCATGCTTGTTTTCAGCACGTAAAATCTCATTAACGATATCGCCATCATTCGTTAACAAAATTAAACCGTCTGAGTCTTTATCGAGACGTCCAATATGACTAATACGTAAAGGGTGATTCACTAAATCAATAATATTACCTTTTACTGCTTTTTCACTTGTACATGTAATACCTACTGGTTTATTTAAAGCGATATACACATGGTCTCGAGCAATACGAAGTTGTTCTCCATTCACTCGTACATCATCACCTGGATTTACTTGGTCACCAATTTTTGCAACCTTACCGTTAATAATTACTCTTCTCTCATTAATTAATTTATCTGCTCCGCGTCGAGACGCTTTTCCAGCTTCACTAATAAATTTATTGATACGCAAGTTAGGCACATCCTTTTCATAAAAAATTTCAAGCTCACACTGCTTCTACCGTACAATACAAAAGGGTAAGCCTCCTATTTTAACTTAAATATATTAACATGAAAGGGTATATGACGTCTTCTATTAATTTCTTGTTTACAAGAAATTATCTTTATTATACATTCATTTATACACTTTTTCTGCACTTAATATACAAGCCATTCTTCCTTACATACAGCTTGTTTACTTCTTATCTCTTCTATATCTTCATGAATGTTAGCCAGTTTATACAACATGGGAAAACCCTCTTCCACATAATATTGATGCGCCATTTCATCTTCCCAATAAGTTAATACTATGTAACGAGTTTCATTTTTTAAAGACTTCGCAACTACTCCACCTAACATCCCTTTTGCATTCTCCATTCCTTTATTCCAAATTGTTTCTTGCTTATGTAAAAAATGATTTTCTTTTTCTCCCTTTACATCACATATGGCAACTCTTACGAATGATCCTTCTGTAACAACGTTTTGCAAAGGCTTATCATTTATATCATACAACGTTTGAAATAGTTCAATTTCACATGAAAGAAACGTATCTTTTTGATTACTATTTAAATAAATTGTATCGTGAGCACCGTTCATAAATGATTGATATGCACTTCTATCTTCCCATAAAGTAAATACACATGCCTCATCTTCATTCCATCCACCAAATTGCCCATGAAAACCATCTAAATGTTGTAAATCACCCCATTTTTCTTGAGCAGCCGAAAACATCTCCCTTTTCTTTTCTTCCACTCTGCAAAATATTGTTTTTAGTAACATTTCTAATCCCCCCTCATAATACAATCTCTCTTACAACAATCAGTTTACATAACAAAACTATGGTAACTAAAAACTTCTACTTTTGTACAAATAATCATTTTTTTGCACTATATCTATCAAACCATCTATCTGTTTTCATTTCAAATAATTCGGAATATAAAAAATGTAGCTCTATAGGAATTACATCGAAATCTTTTCTCCCTTGTATATCTATTGCTCAAATAAATAATACGTAATTTCTCTCGGATAATGTTATACATTTACCTTTCGTTCCACTTTTTTAAAACTAACTAGGCTGGCTCCCATCCACTTGCCTTTATAATAAGCATTACACTTATATATGTATAAACCTCTTCATTATCATCATTAACATGGATTGCTGACATTGGTACTGGAAATTTTTCAATTTTAGATTCTTTGTCTACATAAATGAGTGCAAATAAAGTGAAACTTTAATCATTTTGGGATTCTTCATCCCCCACCTAACTTCTTTGCTTTCGCTGCATTTTGAAGTGGGGGTCTTACTGCCCGTTAATGCGAGATACACCAATTAATAACATAGCCGTTACAATATTTAAAACTAGTTTTCTTTTATTCACTTTCACTAAAATTCCCCTTTCTTATATATTCCTTTCATCTTTTTACTAATTTTAATTAGTTACGTATAAAAAAGATGTAATTCAAATCACTTCTAACTTTATTTTCTCTATTTAAAACAACATTATTGTTATATATTATAATTATAAGTTTTTAAATTTTGGAGGCGTTACATATTGAAGAAAATTCTTTTTGCTAAATGGACAGTAGTTATTTCTATTTTCATCATTTTCGGTACGATTTTCTACGTAACTAATGGTAAAAATAAAAATGATAATGAAAAAGCAACTGTAGAAACAGTGGATACAAAAACTTTCAAAACTAAATTACAACCTAAAATTAAGGAATTGACTACTAATTATAATGACATTATCGAAAAAGATTGGTTGCCTGCCTGGGAAGAGATGAACACGAACGGAGATTCAGTGGATAGAAATAAACTATTAGCTACAATGAGTGCTGTTTCCAAACAGTATGAAACACTTATGAACGAAATAGACACGATAAAAATCGAAGAAAGCATAACGGATATACATATACAAAAACAACTAATCCAATTCACAACTCAGTTTAAATCCGCATCATATTACATGAAAAATGCAGCAGATTTAATTATTGATAAATACAATAATTCTACTCCGGCCAATGAAATAATTGAAAATACAAAACAGGCTTTAGGGCTTGCCGATCAACATATTGTCATCGCTTTATCTACTTTAAATGAAATTAAAGATAAATTAGGAATTTCTAAAAAATAAAACTGTTTACTATTTTAAAATAAAAAAAAGATTGCAATTCACAGTTTATCTGTCTATAATATTTTTATTGATTTACATTCAATGTGTATATTAATTTTATAATTCGGATGAACCATTCAGGAGAAGGTCAATTGATCTACCGACGGGGCAAAAAGTTGTAATACCAACTTTGAAACTCTCAGGTCTTGGTTACAAGTAGAACTGCATGGGGACGAATCTCTGGAGAGACTCCCTCTCGCTTTTAATAGCGCGGAGGAAAAAGAGCGCCGAAGGAGCAAATCCGCTATTTTAGCGGATAATCTCTCAGGTAAAAAGGACAGAGACAAGCGAAGGAAAATGCCGATTTGTATCGGTTTATTTTTCTATTCCTTGTTTCTCCAGAGACCATTTCATTTACTTGAAGTGGTTTTTATTTTTTCTAAAAAAGGAGAATAAAGATGGAGACAGTAAGTAAAGTATTAGAACAAATGAATCATTACGTGTGGGGATTGCCAACTTTGTTGCTACTCGTTGGTACTGGTATCATTCTCACAGTGCGTTTGAAAGGTTTACAGTTTAGTAAACTATTATACGCTCACAAAATAGCATTTAAAAAGTCAGAAGATACGTCATCTTCTGGAGATATTAGCCACTTCCAAGCACTCATGACAGCTATGGCCGCAACGATTGGTATGGGAAATATCGCCGGTGTTGCAACAGCTGTTACAATTGGTGGTCCTGGTGCAATTTTTTGGATGTGGATTACCGCTTTATTCGGAATGGCAACAAAGTATGCCGAAGCAATTCTAGCAGTGAAATACCGTGTTAGTAATGAAAATGGTGAATATTCAGGTGGACCAATGTATTATTTAGAGCGTGGCTTAGGTAAGAAATGGCTTGCTGTTTTATTCGCTATATTCGGTACAACTGCTTCTTTCGGGATCGGTAATATGGTGCAATCTAACTCAGTTGCAGAGGCAATGCGAATTAATTTCTCTTTCCCCCCTGCTTTAACTGGTATATTAATGTCATTTTTAATCGCTATTGTTATTTTAGGCGGTGTAAAAAAAATCGGGAAAGTAACGGGATTTATTGTTCCTATTAAAGCTTTCTTTTATATAATTGCTGGTCTTATTATTATTTTCTATCACTTTGATCAAATTCCAGAAGCATTTTCACTTATTTTTTCTGGTGCATTTCAAGGTACAGCAGCCGCAGGTGGTTTTATTGGAGCAACAGTCGCATCAGCTATTCAAATCGGAATGGCGCGCGGTGTATTTGCAAACGAAGCTGGTTTAGGTAGTGCTCCTATTGCGGCCGCTGCAGCAAAAACAGATTCACCTGCAAAACAAGCTTTAGTTTCTATGACTGGTACTTTTCTTGATACATTTATCGTCTGTACAATTACAGGACTTGTATTAATTACAACTGGAGCATGGAAATCAGGTAAAACCGGTGTTGAAGCTACAACACTTGCATTCCAATCTGTATTCGGCACCGCTGGTAGTATGATCCTTGGTATTGCCATAATTTTATTCGCCTACTCTACTATTTTAGGCTGGTCATATTACGGTGAGAAATGTGTCGCTTATTTATTTGGAGAAGGTGCTGTTCGATATTATAAAGCAATCTTTATCGTGATGATTGCGATTGGTGCCAATTTAAAACTTGGCATCGTATGGACATTTGCTGATATTGCAAATGGACTTATGGCAATTCCAAACTTAATTGGCCTAATCGGATTAAGTGGTATCGTTGTCGCTGAAACGAATCGTTTTTTACAAGCAGAGAAATTGAAAGAAAGCCATAAAAAACAGGCAAGTTAATCTGTTTTTAAAATAACTGTAGTTCAAATTTCACTATAAATATTAATTTTATATAGAATACAGCCCTACATTTTGAAAAAGAAATTGGTCAAAATGTAGGGCCTTTTATTTTATTAAAAAAGTTCCACTAAAGTAAATAAAAGAATATGTTTAGTACATTATATTCTATTAAGTAAACTTCATTTAAAATTATCAGTGTTGGTTACTCTAAAAATCATTAGCATCACACATAAATTATAGTGAAGTAATACTAAAATACAATGAACCTCAACATAAATATCTCGGTAAGAATCCCCTCTTTTTTTAAGCAGTATTATCAAAAAAACTTTAAAGTCCAGTTGATTATATATAAATCACAACTTAATAACCAGAAAATTATAAAAGGAAAACTATTGAAGATTATGTAATATAAAGGTAATCTATAGATAGACGATTCTAAGATGTTATTCGGAGAAAACTTCTTAGTTAAGTATGTTAACTTGTTTGCACTAAATTTTACAAATAAAGGGGTATTAAGAATCATGAAAGCAAAGAAATTAGTAAGTTTAGCATTACCAGTTATGTTATTAAGTGGTTGTATTACAATTGAAACTGATAGTAAGAAAGCGGAACCAAAGAAAGAAGAAACGCAAAAGATGGAGAAAGAGAGTAAGTCAACCGATAGTAAAAAAGATGATAGCTTATCTGCAGCGAATGGTAAAGATGCAAACAGTAACTCATCAAGTAGTAAACCAAGTTCTTCTTCTAACAATTCAAACTCATCTACTTCCTCTAGTTCATCAACTGCAAAGTTAAGTGGTTCAGAAGTTGAGAAATACAAGTCAGAAATAGTAGAAAATGCTACTAAAGTTGATGATGTTTTGAAATTAATAGAAAAGGTAGCAAGTTCAGATGTTAAGTCATATAGTCAAAAGAAAAGTGAAGTACAACTAAGTATAGGTGGAGCAAAAGCATATGTAACAAAGTTAAGAAACCTCCAAGCACCGCCTGAGTTAAAAGTAGAACAAGAAAATATAAAACAATCAATGGAACTTTATAATGAAGCATTTGCACTGCTTTTTGATGCAATAGAAGAACAAAACGAAAGTAAGATGAATCAGTCATTAACGAAAGCTAAAGATGGTTCAAAGCTTTTTGAGGAAGCAACAGATAGTATTTCTAGAAAAACACAGTAAGGCTGAAATCAAGGTAAATAGATACGGCTAATTTATTAACTAAGGATAAGGGGCATTTAATCATGAAAGCAAAGAAACTACTAGGATTAACCATACCAGTTATGTTGTTAATGAACGGTTGCATAAAAATAGAAGAGTCTAAACCTGCTAAGACAGAAGAGTCTAAAACCGCTAAGACGGATTCTGAAGTTAAGACTTCTAAAGAAGCTGACTCTAGTACTTCAAAGCAGTCAACTTCTGATGTGAAGAAAGTAAGAGTATTAGCAGACGACTATCCTATGTATTTAATTGATTTAGGAAATGAGTTTGATAGACTATTCAAAGAGTACAATAATATAGTTGGGGAAGCTAGCAAAGGCAATAAGACACGAAAAGACGTATTAGTTAGTGTCGAAAACATCTTTAAAGCAATTGATAAGTTTGAAGAAATCGACCCACCGAACAAGTATATAGATGCTCAAAAGGATATTGAGAAAGCAACCGCTAAGTACAGAAAAGCCTTTGAGGGAGTAGAACGTATTTTCTCACAAAACACAGAGAAAAATACTGGTGGTAAAACTGACAAAGAAGTAATTGAAAACGCTGAAAAGTTAGTTAAAGAAGGCGACAAATACTGGATTGAAGTATATAACAACATGAAAAACGAAGTAACGAAGGCGAACGGCGGCGGAATATCTGCAAGTGAGAAAACAGGAATAGACACTAATTCAGGTGTTAACGAAGCAAACGTTAAGAGTAAAGTAACAGACGGAACTGAGTTAATTGCTGACTGGGGACTTGAAACTTCTAGTGGTTTCCTAGTAACATTTATCATAAAAGGTGGAAATACTTTTGAGTTATATGCAGCAGGAACTTACCCAAACAAGGACAATGTAACGGAAGGAACATGGTCTTACGATAAAAACTCTATGACTTTTGAATTACATATAACGAAGCGAATGGACAACGGTAAAGAAGTCACTGTTTCTAAGAAAGACATACCTTATATTGTACAGAATTTCGATGGTAAGACCTTACAATTATTAAATACAGAAACAAATAACACAACAAGATATGTGAAACAAAGTTTCTAATAGACAAGAAATAGAGTCACTCCCTCTTAACCACTTAGATTTCTTTTATCAAGATGGATAAAACGTAACAACTATTTATAAATGGTATAACTTCATTTGGAAATCACAATTAATCTATGAAAAAAGGAATGACTCATGCATAATGAGCATTCCTTTTTTCGTTCTCTTACTCAACCAATATCATTTAAAATAAATTTATATCAATCTTCCCCCCTTTTTATTCCAATAAAAGTTTTTCACATAAATGTCATAAATCGTATGGTCTAACTATATAGTTGAAAAGGAATGCGACATTAAAGTGTCGCTGAAAAACTCATCCAAGAAAAGGGAGGAAAAATCTTTTGAAAAACAAATTCATTGTTTTCCTATCTGTTTTATCATTTATTATTGGTGGTTTCTTCTTTAACACGAATACTTCAAGTGCTGAAACATCATCTACTGATTACGTTCCTAACCAATTAATCGTTAAATTCAAGCAAAATGCATCTTTAAATAATGTGCAATCTTTTCATAAATCTGTCGGAGCTAATGTCTTATCTAAAGATGATAAGTTAGGTTTTGAAGTCGTTCAATTTTCAAAAGGTACTGTAAAAGAAAAAATAAAGAGTTATAAAAATAATCCAGATGTGGAATATGCAGAGCCGAATTATTACGTTCACGCCTTTTGGAATCCAAACGATCCATATTTTAAAAATCAATATGGATTACAAAAGATCCAAGCTCCACAAGCTTGGGATAGCCAACGAAGTGATCCTGGTGTAAAAGTAGCTATCATTGATACAGGAGTTCAAGGCTCACACCCTGATTTAGCTTCTAAAGTAATTTACGGACATGATTATGTTGATAACGACAATACATCTGATGATGGTAATGGTCATGGTACACATTGCGCTGGAATTACTGGAGCACTTACGAATAATAGTGTCGGAATTGCTGGTGTTGCCCCGCAGACTTCCATTTACGCTGTTCGCGTATTAGATAATCAAGGAAGCGGGACTCTTGATGCTGTAGCGCAAGGTATTCGAGAAGCTGCTGATTCGGGTGCAAAAGTAATTAGTTTAAGTTTAGGAGCTCCAAATGGTGGTACTGCATTACAACAAGCAGTTCAATATGCATGGAATAAAGGCTCTGTTATAGTTGCAGCTGCTGGAAATGCTGGAAATACAAAAGCTAATTACCCTGCTTATTACAGCGAAGTAATTGCAGTTGCTTCTACAGATCAATCAGATAGAAAATCTTCATTTTCTACTTATGGTAGCTGGGTAGATGTTGCAGCACCAGGTTCAAATATATATTCAACATATAAAGGGAGCACGTATCAATCATTAAGTGGTACATCTATGGCAACACCTCATGTTGCAGGAGTCGCTGCTCTTTTAGCAAATCAAGGATATAGCAATACACAAATCCGCCAAATTATTGAGTCAACTTCTGATAAAATTAGTGGTACAGGTACGTACTGGAAAAACGGTAGAGTCAATGCATATAAGGCTGTACAATACGCTAAGCAATTACAAGAAAATAAAGCTTCGTAAGAAATACAGTGAAACTTTAATTATTGGAGGCTTTGTACATCCCAAATGATTATTTTCCCACACTAATCGGTACTTTATAGGCAGTTCATGCAGGATAAAATAGAAGGAGAGACTTTTACAATTAAAGTCTCTCCTTCTTACAAACTATATTACTCCCCCTTTTTCTGAATCATATGTAAATACAGTACAAAATCCATCATTGTCGATGAATGACCAAGTTGACGGATCATTGCTGTTATATTTCCTCTATGATATGTACCATGATTTACGACGTGTTGCACTAATTCTAAAATTGAAGTATGTAGTGTCCCTGCATATGGATTCTTAATAACAAATTCAGCATGTACATCTTGTTGTGTACTTAGAAATTCTTTATACTGATTAGCTATATTTAAAAACATTTCTTCTAATTCATTTAGCGATTTTGTATCGATTTGTTTTTTTAACTTTTCACGATCTTGTATTGCTTCACTCATACTTCTGCCATGTAATATGTGTAACCACACTTGATCTGTAATATAAATATGCGCAAAAGTATCCTTAATGGATGGGAATACACTCTGTATCTGCTCATTCAAAATTGTCTCATAATTTGGTAACTCTTTTAATCGATTGAATAATCTAGTATTAGCCCAAGCATGGTAATCACACTGTTTTAATATATAATCTTTCAATTTATATTACCTCCTTATTGTATAAAACGAACGTTTTGCTCCTTCATTTCCGATTCTCTATCAGCTTTTACAATCCCTTTTTCTTCAATTTCATGTTTATTTATCGTTTTATATTTTACATACGTATAAAATTCCGTTTGAAATGGAAATGGTGTAATCCGAATTGTTTCCTCGTCCACCCATTCAGCTTGAATAAGTTTCTCCTCTTTACTATTAAACATTTCTGTTCCTTCAAAACCATCTTTAAATAAATCAACTTCATCTTTCTTTTTGACACCAGGCTTATTCATACATACGTATAAAGAAAGTTCATCACAAAACTTTAATAATCTATAATGTTTATCGAACATCGCAAACTGTTCCTGTGTTAACGTTTTCAAAATTCTTTTTTGTCGTTCTAATTCATGTTTATAAAAAGAAAGCATCTCTTCATCTTCCTCATTTAACGGGAATGATAAAAAGTGTTTACTACACAGTAATGCCCCGTATGGATTAGAATCTTCAATTTCATTCAAACCAATCGTATAAAAAACAAAACGTAATGGGCTTGGACAATCCATAAATGTATACGGAATATTTTTAGCATCATTCAAAATTGGTACTTTATCAAGTTCTATCCATCCTCTATCATGTTCATATATTGCATCAATTGTCTCTTTTAAGTATGTTGTATCTTCAAAAAAACATTCTTTTATATGCCTAGCAATCTCTCCAGCCAAAAAACCATGATCATGTTGACGAATTAATATACTCTCTTTCTCACTCTTTTCACGAAAAATCATACGTATATTCCCCCTCATCCTCATACTATTGCTTTTTGTATGCATCAATTCTTAATTAATCCCCAATTATTAGCAGGGATTCAGTCTCTTGCAACGAAATTAACATAACTATATAGTATTCTTTCCAACCATAAAACTAGCTTTATCTTTACTATCCATTATACTAAAACATTCATTCTAAAAAAATTTTTATGAGGTGAAAACATGAATAAAACAGAATTAATTAAAAATGTGGCACAAACAGCTGATATTTCTCAAAAGGATGCTTCTGCAGCTGTACAATCCGTATTTGACACAATTGCTAACGCATTACAATCTGGCGATAAAGTTCAATTAATCGGTTTTGGAACGTTTGAAGTGCGTGAAAGATCTGCTCGTACAGGGCGTAACCCACAAACTGGGGAAGAAATTCAAATTGCGGCTGGTAAAGTTCCAGCATTTAAAGCAGGTAAAGAATTAAAAGAAGCTGTTAAATAAACAAGAAACCAGCCATTTTATAGGCTGGTTTCTTGTTTATTTCTTATTTAAGCAATTCCTTTATATTTTCTGCATGATACACTTCACAAATATAAAATACACATTTGCAGTTACTTACAATTTGATATTTTCTAGTTGGATACACATTCGCCGCAACTGAACATCCATCAAACAATTCGATAATATTTCCAGATGGCTGATATCCTTTATATAATACGTTTCTTCTTACTTCCATTTTTTCTATCAGGTTTTCAACAGGAATAGTTCCACTTTCTAATTCACTTTTTATTGTATCCGGTAAAAAAGAAGTATCCGCAAAAATTAGATTTTCAGATAACAGCTTACCTTTATAACTAACATTAGATACACGATAAAGAAATGTTCCGTTTTTATCAAAGAAATTTTTTGCTTCTTTCGGAATGTACTGCCTATCTATTACCTCTTGTTCTAGAACATCAAATTGAACTGTATCATTCAAAAGCTTTTCTAAAGCAAGAATAGATGATGTATCTCCAGAAAATAAAATATTTTTAATTGCTTGTACATTATAAGTGAATTCATTTGTTCTACTTTCCGCCACTAACATGTGGAACACCTCTTCTATAAAATATTTTATTAAACTTATTTATAATTTAATAGCGCTACCGCGTCTAACTGCGTAATTTCAGTTACTTCTTTACTAAATATTGCAATGGAAGCCATATAATCTAAACTAGGCCTTACATCTTCCATCCTTGTATTTTCTGCTAACTCTTGTCTATCCCTAAAAACCAACAATTTAGGAGGATCATTTGGAGCTGATACAGTAATTTCAACTGGTGGAATCAATAGCCCTTCACCTGTCGCTTTCAGCACAGCTTCTTTTCGAGTCCAATACGTTAAAAATCCTTCTAATCGCTGTTCATTAGGTAATTTCATAACTTGTGCTATTTCAATATCTGTTAATACGCCCTCTGCCATTTTCATCACATCTACATTTGGATTCATTTGTTCAACATCAACACCGACAGATGCAGATTTTGTAAATGCAACGACAACCCACTCACCCGAATGTGAAACTGATAATTGTGGCATACCTTCTGGTAATTGCGGCCTACCATGTTGTAACTTACATACTGGGCACAATCGATCAATCGGCACTTGAACTGGCGACATAGAAAGTATCTTTCCAAGAACTAACCTACTAATTACGCAACCTATTATAAAACGTGCACGATCTGCCGAATGATGATATGAATTTGCTTTCTCTTGCTCTACATCATTTAGTAAATTGTAATGCCATGATTGTAAATCTGAAATTCTTGCCCACCATATTTGACAATCATTCTCATTCAAAGTTGGTATAGAATCTACAACTTTACTTTCTATCATGTAAAATCTCCTTTTTACTACTAATATCAATTTCAATTAAAGTAGCATACATATATTGCTATTCATTGACGAGTTCTTTCTCTTTTTGTGATACTGATAACATTTTTTCTTTCTTCTTTGACATTACCTCTTTATCAGAAATACGTAAAGAAAATAGTAATGCTATAAGTAAAAATAGTGCTGATCCAATTAATGCCGCTTGATATGGCAAGAAATCTGATTGTGCGTTATTCTGTACGTTATTACTTCCAAAACCAGACAGTATACTAGCTAAAACAGCAACTCCTATTGCAGATCCTAATCGGTTTTGCACATTGAATATAGTAGTTGCTCTCCCCATAGAATGTGGTGTGATATTGTTAAAAGCAGAAAATTGAACTGCACCGACAGACTGCCCTAAGAAAATACCTATGCCAAACAATAATGCCCGTATTTGCCATGGATTCGTATCATGATTTACAAAACTTAATAATACAAATATAACCGCGGTACTTATTAGTCCAATAGAGATTACCTTTCGAGCACCTAATTTCTTATACGTCCATGGTACAATTTGCGAAGAAATCATTAATCCAATCGCCTCTGGGAATGTCGTAAGACCTGATTCCAGCGCAGAAACTCCGATTACATTTTGATACATAAGCGGAAAAACAAATAGCATTCCAAGTAAACCAGCAGATGAAAACAAGGATATGAGACTCATTTTTCTAAAAACGGGTTCTTTTAATAAGCGTAAATCTAACATCGGTTGCTTTACTTTCAATTCTACTATTATAAACAGTGAAATGAATACAATCCCAGCTATCCCAGTACTTATTATTTCTGGAGAAATCCATCCTTTTGACGGCCCTTGACTGAGTGCATAGATGAGCATCGCAAAACCTGGTGCTGAAAGAACAAAACCGAGAGAATCAAAACGACCAGCTGATTTTTCAATATGCTCTGCTAAAAATAGAAGTCCAAATAGCAATGCAACGATTCCAAACGGTAGATTAATATAAAATGCCCAACGCCAAGACATTTGATCTACAAAGAAACCACCGATGATAGGACCAATTGCTGGTGCTACAGCAATTGGGAGTACAATGAACCGAGAAATCTTCGGTCTTTCCTCTGGTGAAAATGTTCGAAATAACATCGCCATTCCGACCGGTGTTAAAAGCCCTCCACCAGCACCTTGAATGATACGGAAAATATTCAATAAAGTAATATCGTTAGCCATTCCGCATAAAGCAGAGGCAATTGTAAATACGAAAAGAGCAGTTAAAAATACTCTTTTCGTACCAAATCGATCTCCTAACCAACCAGAAATCGGAAGGAAAACAGCTAAACTAACTAAATACCCAACATTTACTGTCCCCATTGCAGATGGGGGTACTTGCAGTTCTTTGCTTATCGTTTGCAATGCTACATTCACAATTGTTGCATCCATCGCAGCCATAAACATCGCTGTTATATACACGATGCTTATAACTACTTTTGGATTTATTTTTACTTTCATTATTGTTTTCCTACTAATATTTTTTCGCTAATTTGATTTTTTTTTGGCTCTAAATCATTCCAGTTTACTTCAACGTATTCTAAGCAAACTTGCCTGCTAGCTTCTTCATGTACGACATTCCATCCAATTGGTACATCGAGAAAGGCAGGCCAGAGAGAATACTGGCCCTCCTCATTCATTAATACTTTATATGTGTAATTATCATTTTCAAATGGATTCGTCATACTCTATTTACCCCTTTCTTATTCTGTAAATATTTCGCAAGTACTTGCCCAATTTCTGTAAGCGGCCCTGGCTGACATAAATCTTTATGTCTACAATCAATATCATGTTGCACGATATCTCCATCTAAATAATTTAGCCATGTATTTGGAGAAATGGGATCAAACCAGTCTGGTATAACAGTAGACCTAAAGAATAAAATATCCCCGTTATAAACTTTCGGTACGTACTTCCCTAACAACCCTACCGAATTTACATATGTTTCTTTCAAGTTTAAAATAGTCTCTTCTTCAAGACTCGCTAATGCACTTCCATCTTTGCGAAGTATTGCAATCGCACTTTCCATAGTCAGTGGTTTACCATCCATGTTATCTGGATCATATCCCCCTAAAGCAAGTAATGCGATTAACGCTTCCTCTTCAGTAGGCGCTTCCGTATTCGGTAAGAAGTGACCAGGATAAGAATCAAGCATAACGAGTAATTCTACTTCTTCCCCTTCATTTTGTAGTTGCGCCGCCATTGCATGAACAACATTACCTCCAAGTGACCAACCGAGTAAACGATACGGTCCGTGAGGCTGTACTTCACGAACATGTTTCAAGTAATCCGCCGCCATCTCCTCTAAACTTTTTGGAAGTTCTTCATTTTCAGCGATACCACGTGCTTGTACACCATAGATTGGATAATCTGTTCCTAAAGATTTCATAAGTCCTGCATAGCACCAACTTAATCCACCTGCTGGATGTACACAAAATAGTGGTAATTGATCCCCGCTTGCTCGTAATGGAAGCAACACATCAAGTGCACTTTGACCATTCCCCATTTCAAGCCTTTCAGCAAGCCCCGCAACAGTAGGTGCTGCAAATAAAGTTCCAATATTCAGTTCAACGCCAAGTGCCTCTTTCATGCGACTCATAAGCTGCACTGCAAGAAGTGAATGACCACCAAGATCAAAGAATCCATCTTCAATTCCAATTTGAGACACACTTAAAACTTCTGTAAACAAGTCACATAACATTTCTTCTTGCGGTGTTCTCGGTCCGCGGCTAGATGATGATGCAATAAACTCTGGAGCTGGCAATGCCTTTCTATCTAATTTACCGTTTGGAGTTAAAGGTAACTCGTTTACTACTACAAAAGCGTATGGAACCATATAATCTGGCAAACTACCTCCAGCATGCTGACGCATTTCATTCGTATCAATCGTTTCATTATTTGATGCGACGATATAAGCAACTAATCGTTTATCCCCAGGTTGATCCTCCCGGACAATAACGGCTACTTGTTCAACTTTATCGTGTTTCATTATGACCGCTTCTATTTCCCCTAATTCAATTCGGAATCCACGAATTTTAATTTGATGATCTGCACGTCCTATATAATCTAACGTCCCATCTTGACGCCAGCGCGCTAAGTCTCCTGTGCGATACATTCTTGTACCAGGTTTACCAAATGGATCTGCGATAAAACGTTCAGCCGTTAATGCTGCTCTTCCTAAATATCCACGAGCTAGTCCAGCACCTGCAACATACATTTCCCCAACTACTCCTGGTGGCACTGGTTGTAAATAGGTATCTAATACGTATACTTTAAGATCTGGTATACTGCACCCGATTAAACTATTTGCTCGTAAAGAAACGATACTCTCATCTAACTCAATATAACTAACATGTACCGTCGTCTCCGTTATACCGTACATATTAATAAGTTTCGGTGCGTTATGAGGATGACGACTATACCAATCTTCTAATCGACTTAGTTCAAGTGCTTCTCCACCAAAAACAACATATCGTAAAGATAGTTTTTGACCAACCTCTTCATTTTCACGATCTGCTTGCATCAATTGATAGAACGCTGATGGAGTTTGGTTTAAAACAGTAACCTTTTCCTTAACAAGCAGCTGTAAAAATTCTTTCGGCGAGCGACTTACAGTATGTGGTACTACAACTAAACGCCCTCCATATAATAAAGGTCCCCAAATTTCCCAAACCGAGAAATCAAAAGCGTATGAATGGAACATCGTCCACACATCGTCTGCGTCAAATTGGAACCAATGATCGGTTGCTCCTAAAAGTCTTACTACATTTTGATGAGGTATCATAACTCCTTTCGGTCTACCTGTTGAGCCTGACGTATAAATAACGTAAGCAATATGTGAAGGAGATAACGGCTTCAGGCGCTCCATTTCATCAATATTGTCCTCACTATATTTTTCAATTTCTTCTATTACGTTCACATCATCAACTAAAATCTTTAGTGCCTCATCACATTCAATTTCTACACTTGCATTTGTTAATACACATGATGGTTTCGCATCGTGTAGCATAAATGAAATACGATCTGACGGATAATCCGGATCTAACGGAAGGTATCCGGCACCTGCTTTAAGAACAGCAAGTAAGCTTACAACCATATTTAAAGATCTCGGCATCGCTAAAGCAACGAGTTGATCCGGCCCGATTCCTTTTGCTATTAACGAACGAGCTATTTTATTCGCTTTTCTATTTAACTCTTCATACGTTAGCTTTTCATCTTCAAAGACAACAGCAATAGAATTTGGATTTACATGAGCCTGCTTTTCAAATAATTGTGGCAATGTCATTTCTGGTGCAATTTGAAAACCACCATTCCACTTTTCTAATACTGTATTTTTCTCTGCAACAGTTAATATTTCTAATCTGCCAATTGATTGATCCGGATTTGTAGCTGCATCATCTAATAACAAAATGAATCGTTCTATTAGTTTTTGAACCGTTTCACGTTTATATAAATCGGTACTAAACTCTAGTAATCCATGTAAACCGTTCGGAGTACCATCAACCTCATTACTCTCACTAATTTCAAATGTTAAATCAAATTTTGCAGAACCAACGCTTTGAATTTCAAGGCTCGCTTCTAAATCTGGTGCATTAAACGTTGCTTCTGGTGTATTTTGAAAAGCTAACATAACTTGAAACAACGGGTGGCTGTTTCGAGTACGTACTGGATTTAACACTTCAACAAGCCTTTCAAATGGAACATCTTGATTTTCATAAGCTGCAAGATTTACCTGCTTCACTCTATTTAATAATTCTTTAAAACTTGGATCTCCTGACGTATTTGTACGTAACACTAATGTATTTACAAATAAACCAACAATATCTGAAAGTACATCATCATTTCTTCCAGCAATCGGACTTCCAATTGGTATATCAGTGCCTGCACCTAATCTTGTAAATAGTGCACTAAGCCCTGCTTGCAATACCATAAACAAACTAACTCCATTTTTACGTGCAAGCTCTACTAACCTACTATGCATACCTTCATCTATATGAAAATGAATTGTTTCCCCGCGGTAACTCGTCTCAATTGGACGCTGGAAATCTGTAGGTAACTCCATTTGGTCTGGTAAACCTTTAAGTTCTTCTTTCCAAAAATCTAATTGTGTTGAAATAAGACTCTCTGGTGTCGTTTCATCACCTAGCAATTGCTGTTGCCAAAGTGCATAATCTGCGTATTGAACTGGTAGTGTCTCCAGCTGAACTCTGTCACCTTGACATCGTGCTTTATACGCCGCTGTAAAATCTCTCGTTAGCGGCTGTAATGACCAGCCATCACCTACAATATGATGTAATAGAATTAATAATACATGTTCGTTTTCACTCACTGTAAAAAGTTGCAAACGAACTGCCGGCTCAAAATCGAGGTTAAAGCTATATCTTACCGCCTGTGAAAGTACACTTTCTAATTCATCTTTACATGTATTAGTTATAACCATTTCTAGATTTAAGTTTTCCATATCTAAAATTTTCTGATAGGAACTACCTAATACGTTAGGGAAAATTGTTCTAAGTGTTTCATGTTTCTCAACTACATCGTAAAAAGCACCTTGTAATGCTTCCCGATTCAATATTCCATTCATACGAATGACTAGCGGAATATTATAAGTAGGACTTGGACCTTCTAAACAATTTAAGAACCATAACCTGCGCTGTGCAAATGAAAGTGGAACTTCATTTGGCCTACTTGCTTTCTGAATAGCTGGTCTTGCATTTTTTGCATAGTTTAATTGTTTCGCCAGTTCGGCAACAGTTGGTGATTCAAATAGTTTCCCGATTCCTAATTCCACACTTAACGTTTCACGAATTCTTGCCATTAAACGAGATGCGAGAAGTGAATGTCCACCCATTTCAAAGAAATTATCATCAATGCTAATTCGAGAAACACCAAGTACTTCTGCAAATAAATCACATAATATTTCTTCTTTCGGATTTCTAGCAACTCTCTCATTGTTCATTCCATTAAAATCAGGAGCAGGTAATTTCTTTCTGTCAACCTTACCATTTGGCGTTAATGGTAATTCTTCTAGCACAACAAATGCCGATGGTATCATATAATTCGCTAAACTTTCTGAAACATAAGAACGAATTTCTGAAAGATTAATCAGTTCCTTTTCTTCTGCAACGATATACGCAATGATGCGTTTATCAATTGGACGATCTTCTCGTACCATTACTACCGCTTGTTGAATATTTTCATGTCGTTGTAATACCGTTTCAATTTCAGCTAATTCAATTCGGAATCCACGAATTTTAATTTGATGATCTGCGCGACTAATGTACTCTAACGCACCATCACTACGCCATTTCACAAGATCTCCTGTACGGTACATGCGCTTCCCTGATTCTCCATAAGGATTTGCAACAAACCGTTCAGCTGTTAACTCAGGTTTTCCTAAATATCCGCTTGCAAGTCCCTCCCCTGCAATATATAATTCCCCAATAACTCCAGGTGGAACTGGTTGTAACCCTGCATCCAATACATACACTTCTGTATTGGAAATTGGCTTTCCAATAGGAGGTATACCCTTTTCACCTTCATCAATGTTCATGAAAGTAGACCAAATCGTCGTTTCAGTTGGTCCATATAAATTAGTTATTGAGCAACCTAATTCTTTTAATTTATTTGCTAAATGCGCTGGAAGAGCTTCACCACCAACAAGTATATTTAGCCCTTGTAGCTTCTCTGGATAATCAGTTACTAACGCCTGCCAAAGCGTCGGTGTAGCCTGCATAATTGTCACTCTTTCTTCTTGTAAAAGTGTCGTTAATGCTGATGACTCTTGTATGTCTTCTTTTTGCGCAATTGTTAAACTTGCACCACTAATAAGAGGTAAATAAATTTCTAGAGCAGAAATATCAAACGCAAACGTTGTAACTGCTAATAAATGATCATTTTCATTTAATGAAAACTTTTGTTGCATAGCCATTAAAAAGTTACTTAAACCTCTCATAGGAACAATTACACCTTTTGGGTTTCCTGTTGAGCCTGAAGTATATATTGTATAGGCTGGGTTTAAACGTGATACATCATTCTTACATGCTATATTCATACAAGAATATGTATGTAACGCTAGTTTCGTTTCTTCTTCATCTAATACAACTTTTTTCATATCATTTTCTATAACTAACTTAGATGAAACAGATGAATGTGTTATGATACAAACTGGGTTTGCATCATTTACTATATAATTAACTCTTTCTGCTGGGTATTCTGGATCTATTGGTAAATATGCTGCACCAGCTTTTAAGACCGCTAGCATACTAACCACCATTTCTATTGATCTAGGAAATACTAAAGCTACAAACTGGTTTGGTCGTATGCCTTCTTCTACTAAATAATGTGCTAGTTCATTCGCTCGTTCATTTAGCTCTTTATACGTAAGGTTTACACCGTCACAAGTAATCGCTAGTTTATTTGGATTTTTTTGCCCTTGTTTTTCAAATGATATAGGTAGACTGATTAACTCATCATCTTCCTTCGTTTCATTCCATTCCAATAAAACTTTATGCTTTTCTTCAGGCAGAGTAATGTTTATTTTTCCAATAGACTCGTTTTTCTCATAATTATTTATTACTAATTCAAATAGATTCATAAATCTTTCTTTATGCAATGCTAGCTCCGCGCCATTATATACTTCGGGATTCGCATCAAAATGAATCATTAACTCCTTTTGATCAAAACGTTTATATACATTTATCGATAAATCATCTACAGGTCCTGCTGATAAGTTATGCGTAATACCACGCTTCCCAGCAAAATTAAGCCCGTAATCAAATGGCATAACATTCACTAACGGTCCAAACAACCTTTGATTTTCACCTAGTAACTTTAAGTCTCTTCTTAATTCCTCATGACGGTATTTATGATGGCGACGTACATCTCGGATTTCTTTAGAAACTTGTTGCAATAATTCCGCAAGAGTTATATTTGGAGTTACTGTAATACGAAGCGGAACTAAATTCATTACCATACTAGGTGTATGAATAGATACAGAACCTAGACGTCCCATCATCGGTAAACCTAAAACAATATCATTTTCACCTGTTAATTTATGCATATAAATACTTGTTACAGCGACAATGAATTCCGGCCAACTTGTTAACGAAATATTGATTTCTTCTAGTAAAGTTTTCGTGCTAGAACTAGATAAATAAGCTGTTTCTCGTGAAAATCCATTTGATGTTCTCGGTGCTCGTTCTGCCAAACTTACAACTTCTGGTTCATCCGCAAATTTTTCTAACCAAAAAGTACGATCTTCCTGAAATTGTTTAGACTCACGATACTCAATATCTTCTTGCACAACTTTTGCAAGAGAACCAAATGGCTTTTCATTCTTGTTTGTTTCTTCTATAAGTGATGTATACTCATTCGCTACCTTTTGGCTAAGAAGTGAAAATCCATAGCCATCCATCACAATGTGATGGATGCGCTGATACCAAAAGAAACGATTATTTTCAACTTGAATAAGTGCTTCAGTAAATAAAGTATCTTTTTTCAAATCGACTGGCATAGATAAATCATTTTTCATCCATACTTTAGCAGCTTCTTCAGGATGTTCTTCTTTACGAACGTCAATAAAATGCATATGAAACTGTGATTCTTCAATAACTTGCCATGGGCCAATTTCATCCTCTTCGAAGCGAACATGAAGTGCTTCTGCTTCCATTACGACTTTACGTACAGCTAATTCAAAAATGTCTTGATGAATATTCCCGTTTATTTCTACATATTCCCCAGTATTATATATCGGATTAAGCGGATCTAATTGTTGCGCAAACCACATACCAGACTGCGCAGATGATAACGAATGACGAATCTTTTGACTGTTAGGCATTCTTTACTACCCCTTTATTATGTAGTCTATTTGTTACAGCACCTTTGCTGTTTTTGAAGATAGTAAGCTGTACCAACCTGCAACAGTTGGACGTTCTGCTAAATCTGCAAACGTGATTTCTTTCCCTTCACGACGCCACTTCTCTACTAAACTCATAATTCTGACCGAATCAAGCCCTCTATTTAATAAGTCCTCATCAATATCAATACTCTCTACTGGCTCACGAAGTAGTTGTGCAACTAGTTCATGTACTTCCTGTATAGTGGTTCCTTCACTCTCATCACCTTTTACACTTTGTAAAACTTTTAACAGTAGGTTTGTTGATGTCGTTACTGCGCATCTATTAGATGCATACTCCAATGCTTGTTTATGATGCTCTAGTGAAAAATCAGCAACTGCATCTGCTACAAAGAACGGCTCTATACCATCCATAAATGCTTCACAAGCTGTTAAAAGGCATCCAATATGCGCATAAATACCGCAAATAATGAGTTGATCTCTTCCTTGTTCATTTAAAATTTCTAATAGATTTGTCTTTTTAAATGCACTATATCTCCATTTTGTTAGGAATATATCATCTTCATCAGGAGTAAGTTCATCAACAATTTTCTTTTTATCTGGTCCAGCAGGAATACCGTCACCCCAAAAGTCTTGTAATAAACCTCTTTGTTCTAACGTTTGCCCACCAGGTTGCGCTGTATAAACAACTGGTATACCAAGTTCCTTACATTTTTCTCTTATCATTTTAATATTTGAAATGAGTTCTACTATTGGTGATTCTTTATCGCTATATGCATCAAGAAAATATTCTTGCATGTCATGAATTAAAAGTACTGCACGTTTCGGGTCTGGTGTCCAATTCACTTTATTTTTTGGTAGTTCTGATTCAATTGGCATTTTATATACTGAAATAGATGGGATAGCCATCTAATCACTTCCTTCCGGTTTTTATTATTGTTTTACTGTAATAAGTTTTTCAGCAATGACTTTACGTAGTTCTTTTTTGCTGACTTTTCCGACTCCTGTTTGCGGGAATGATTCAATAAATTCAATTCGATCTGGAATTTTATAAGCCGCTATACCACGTTCTCTTAAGAACATTTTTAATTCACTTACAGTTGGAACTTGACCGCGAGCTATAACAAAAGCACAGGTGCGTTCACCTAAATAATCGTCAGGCATAGATACAATTGCTACATCATGTACTGCATCATGTGCTAATAGATGATTTTCAACCTCTTCCGCAGCAACTTTCTCACCACCACGATTAATTTGATCTTTATCTCTTCCTTCTACAACGATGTAACCTTGTTCATTTACTTTTACAAGATCACCTGTGCGATAAAATCCATCCTTTGTAAATGATCGTGCATTATGCTCTTCCGCTTTATAATAACCACGAATTGTATATGGACCTCGTGTTAATAAACTACCTACTTCACCCGGTTTTACATCGTTATCATTTTCATCAACAACCCTTACTTCATCGGATGTAGACATCGGTCTACCTTGTGTATGAATAATGATTTCTTCCGGATCATTTAATCTTGTGTAATTTACTAGCCCTTCTGCCATACCAAACACTTGCTGTAACGTACATCCAAATGTAGGGCGAATACGCTTCGCAACTTCGGCACTAAATTTCGCACCACCTACTTGAATCACTTGCAAGCTCGATAAATCGTTATTACGGGAAGATGCAGCATCAAGCCAAATCATTGCTAATGGTGGAACGAGCGCTGTAATCGTCACTTTTTCTTTTTCTATAAGAGCAAATGCCTCGTCTGGACTCCCTCCAGTTGCCAACACTACCTTTCCACCCGCATAGAAAGTTCCAAATGTTCCTGGAGAACTCATTGGGTAATTGTGTGCTACTGGAAGAACTGCCATATAGACACTTTCTGCATTTAAATTACAAATTTCAGCACTAACACGTAAACTATAAATATAGTCATCATGTGTTCTAGGAATTAATTTAGAAAGTCCTGTTGTCCCTCCTGATAATTGAAGAAACGCAACATCACTTGGCTGAACTTCTGGTAATGATACGGGATCCATATACAGATCATTTATGTTCACAAACTCTTCTTCTTCTCCCACTACAATTACATGTTGTAAAGTTGGCACTTTCTCTTTCACTTCTCTTGCTAGTTTTCGATAATCAAAACCGAGAGCCTTATCTGAAATAACGTAAGCGCTCGCCTCGCCAAACTCACAAAAATAACTAATTTCACTGCTTCGATGTGAAGGTAGCGCAAAAACAGGAAGCGCTCCAATTCGAAATAGTGCAAAACATATTTCGAAAAACTCTATAATATTAGGTAACTGGATTACAACTCGGTCTTCTTTCTTTATTCCTACATTCAGTAAACCTGAAGCTAAGCGATCTACCTTTTTATCAAGTTCACTATACGTTATATGTGTATTACCGCTTACAACTGCAATCTGATCTCCATATTTTTCAGCACGCTCTCTTAACACTCCGCCAAATGTTTCACCAAGCCAACACCCTTCTTCTCGGTAACGATCGACGAATTCTTTTGGCCATTCCGTATAACCTGTTAACATTCTTTCTTCCCCCTATTTTTCATTCAACGAATTATCTCTTAACCCTAAAGCCTTCAGCATTGTTTGGAACTTAGCTGATGTTTCTGCTAGCTCATCTTCTGGTTTTGACTCAGCAACAACTCCAGCTCCTGCATATAAACGAAGTGTATTCTCTTGCACTTCCGCACAACGAATTGTAACAATCCATTCGCCATCTCCATTTAAATCGCTCCACCCTAACATTCCTGTAAAGAATTCACGGTCAAATGGCTCAATTTTTTGAATAGCCTCTCTTGCTGCTTCCATTGGAGTTCCGCAAACTGCTGGCGTAGGATGGAGAGCAATTGCTAATTGTAAAGAAGAAGTATTTGGATTCTTAAGTTCACCTTTCACTTCGGTAGACAAATGCCACATTGCTTCACTATGAATAACTGATGGTTTTTCTGGCACATGCAATGTATGACAGTACGGACGAAGCGCAGCAGCAACCGCTTCAACTACTACCGCATGTTCATGTAAATCTTTTGGTGAAGAGAGTAATTCCTCTGCTCTTCTTTTATCTTCAGCTGGATCGTCACTTCTTGGTCTTGAACCAGCTAATGGATTAGAAACGACTTGCATACCACTACGTGAAACAAGCAATTCCGGGCTTGCTCCAATTAATGTCTTATTGTTCTCGTTTTCATCTTTCGGTAAATTCACAGCAAATGTATAACCGTGCTTATTATGCTCTGCTAATTCGCGAAGTAGTTTTTGTTTATCAATCTTCTCTGAAGATTTAACATCTAACGATCTAGATAGAACGATTTTCTTTAAATCTCCATCCTGAATTTTTTCAATCCCTTGCTTCACACCATTCATATAAACTTCAGGGTCTGGCACTGACTTCATTTCAAATGTTACGTTCTCATTTATTTCAAGCTGATTTGTTGTATCTAATTGTAAACGCTCAGAAATTCTGCTATATTCTGGTACGATAAGTTGGACTTCTTTTCTACGATCAAATGGCAAAGCACCCACAACGATAGGATTTGGATTTCCAGCTTGTTTCGCATTACTTAATGTCGCTTGCACAAGCTCTGGGAAACTTTCAATTTCACGATGCTTTACTGTAGTAAACTCTCCTTCTGCTAATATCGTTCGAGTTGGTGAAGCGAAAAAGAATGAAGATTCAGTTTTATAATCTTCTAATAATTTTTCTGACAGTTCCTTTACGGCTGTAAGTTCATTCATAGTATGAAAACCTCCTGAATTTTTTATTAAACTCCTAATGTAGCACCGCCATCGACACATAAATTGTGCATTGTAATATGACTCGCTTTATCAGAAGCTAAAAACAATACTGCTTCAGCAATTTCTGAAGGTTGTGCAATTTTTTGTAATGGTATACCGAGTCTATATGTATTTTGAGAACCAGCAATTATATTTTTAGCTCCATTTTCATCAGCCCATAGTAACCTTTGCATTTCAGTTTCAGTAGAACCAGGAGAAACTAAGTTGCAGCGAATATTGTATGATGCAAGCTCTAATCCTAAACATTTCATGAACATTGTCGTTGCAGCTTTTGATGCAGCATACGCAGCCATTTCCATTCTCGGAGTATTTGCTGCATTTGAGCCAACTGTAACAATTGCCCCTGATTTTCTTACCATCATACGTTTACTTACCGATCGAGATATATAGAAAACTCCTGTAGTATTTACAGAGAATGTTTTATGCCAATCTTCATCACTTAAAGAGTGAATCGCTCCCATTCGTAAAACTCCTGCGACATTTACTAATATATCTATAGGCGCTATGTCATTTTCAATTCGGTTTACTACCTCTTCAACAGCATTGCTATCACTTACATCTAAATGAAATGTCTTCATACGTGTTTCATATGATGCATCATGATTTAATAACACATTTAGCCCTTCTTCATTTTGATCAACCGCAATAACTGTAGCTCCTCTTTCTAAAAACATTTTTGCTACAACACTACCTATACCTTGCGCTGCACCTGTTACGAAAACGGTTTTCCCATCAAATTCCCCTACGTTCATTCCCTCTATCCTTTCATATAAAAATTAATCTAATGAAACAAATTAAATGATAACGATTTTCATTATCATTGGTAATGTAAAAAATAATACACTTACTAAACTAATTGGTCAAGTGTACTTTTCATCGAAATGAAATTAATTGATAATATTTTTCATTTACTGTTCTTACATCGAAATGATAATGTTTCTCAATAATCTTGTCAATCTTTTTTTATTTTTCAGACATTTTTTTTATGTTTCTATGCAAGACTACATCTATAAGCAATAAAAAGTACTTTAAATGAAGTGCAACTTTATTCATTGGGGGTTTTACGGGCTGTAATAAAGGATACAAAATAGATCCATAATTCCTTATCATCTTTTTGAAATTCAAAAAGATAACTTGTAGATTTTTTCGCCTACAATGCTTTACCAAAAATTCATTTTTTTTCAACATTTTTCTGAAAATATTTTATTTTACATCTTTCATTTCTCAATAAATATTCTATGTATAATCTAAGATTAATTTACATTTTCCTATATTATGCATCCTTTAATGAAACTTCAATATAATCCAAATCGATATTTTACTCGCACTTTTATTCGTATCATTACGTCGATTACAAGGACTTGGCAGAGAAAAATAATTTAAAAAAGTTCATAAAGAAAAAAGCACCCTTTTTCATAGAGTGCTTTTTTCTTATCGTAGTGCCATAGAAGGTTTAAATCGTTACGCTACACTGCGATATTCTTCTTCTTTTTCTTTTTTCTTATTAGGTGCTTGAATTAAAATTGCGATAATAAATGACACGACACATAATACGCCGATCACCATGAAAGTTGGTTTAAATCCACCTAGAATTGCACCGATAAAGGAACCTGCAAGCGCTCCAAACCCGAATCCTTGATACACAATTCCGTAGTTTTTACTATGATTTTTCATGCCGAAGAAATCACCAACAATAGCTGGGAAAATAGTGATATTTCCACCAAAGCAAAACGCTACACTTGCTACACAGACGAAGTAGATACCATAATTTAAATCTACGAAACTTAGGACCAAGACTGAAGTCGCCATAGCAACAAAAGTACCAGTAACGATTTTTAAACGGCCGATTTTATCTGATAACGGTCCTAGAATAATACGACCTAATGTATTGAAGATTGCAACCATAGCCACTGCATTAGCTGCTGTTGTTGCGCTAAGCCCTACAAGTTGAACACCGATGTCTTTTACCATGCCAATTAAGTATAAGCCACTCATACATGATGTAAATAACATAATAAATAATAAGTATACTTGTTTTGTACCTAGCATTTCTTTCGTTGTATATTCCTGCGTTTTTGTTTCATGAACTGCCCCTTGATCAGCAGCTTGATGGATTAAACAAGCGCCAATCACAATCATAGCTGTAACAATTAAACCCCAGTATATAAACGCTTGTGATACACCAACTGATTCAATCAGCTGTGCGTTTATGTATTTAAAGATTAGGCTACCTGAACCATATGCAGAGACAGATATACCAGCAATTAAACCTTTACGCTCTGGAAACCACTTAATTAAATTCGATAGTGAAGTGATATATGCTGTACCATCTGCATACCCTACGACAACTCCTGCTAATACATAAAGCAATATTAATGAGGAAGCTTGTGAACTAAGTATTAATCCTAGTCCTAATGCTAGTCCAGCTATCATAATGAGTTTACGAAGTCCCCATTTTTCTTGCAATTTACTCGCAAACAAAGTTGAAAACGCTAAAGAAAGGCTTGTAATCGAGAAAGTTATAGCAACAGCGTTCAGACTCCAACCAAATTTACTAACTAAAGGCTGATTGAACAAGCTCCAAGTATATATCGTTCCAAGCCCCATTTGTACTATGACTGTACCAAGGACAACAAGCCATGGATTAACAGTTGATTTTTTCATATCATCCCGCCTCCTCTTTCTATTTCAATGCTATTCGCTACATTTACTTTTTTTATGTTCATTTTGTCCACCTCTTTGATTTGACAACTTCATTGTATAAGATGTCCCCGCTTATGTAAGCACTTACAATGTAAAGCGTCAAAAATATGAAATCAGTTACAGAAAATGAAGGGTGAAATACAACAAACTGCTTATTAAATACGTAGCAGCTGTTCGTATTGTGTTATATAAGTACGGCTTACAAGTGTTTTTGAAATCTTTTTCATTTAGTGAAACTTTAATCTGTAGGATTTTATTCACCTCTCATTGATTATTAGGCCACACCAATCAGATGTTTACGAGCAGCCCGACTCCCACCTAATTTCTTTGCTCCAGTCAAATTTTGATTACCTTATGCAAACAAAAGGTTTCCTACTTAATTGGATACGAATATATATAACTTCTTTTCGAAGTTTCTGGTTGTTTGCATGAAAAAAACCATTACATTAAAAGTGTAATGGTCACAATTCTATAGTGTCCTCTTTAATCTCAGAATGACTTCTCATCTTTACCTATCTTATTAAAAACTTTACTTTCAAAAATTCGGCCTATATGAATATCTGTTTGACAACCATCTTTGAATTGAAATTTAAATAGTAGAACACAAATGAAATCATTGTCACCCTTTGTTAATACACGTACTATTTGAATTGAGTTGTTGTATTTTCATAAATTAAACTGGGCTGTAATAAAACCTTCTCTTTACTATTTAGTAAAGAGAAGGTTTTATTAGGTCAATTCATAAGGCTGATTTTCTTTATACGTTTATAATTGTTTCTTCAAATGTAACGATTGGCTCTACAAATTCCATCATAACGAAAGCGTTTTTAATACGTCTTGTTAAAACTTCTTTTAATTCTGCACACTTTTCTTCTGTAAGTGATTTTACAAATACAAAATTGTGATAATAGACCACACTCTTCTCTTTACTTAAAGGATTTAAAAACATCCCCTCTTTTGTAACGAAAGCGTTAGAATGCCCCGATAGAGTTGAAAGAAACGTCTCTAAAATTTTTATTTCTCTATTTGAAAACTGTTCCTCACAAACTACTTTAATATTCATTTCTGTTATCATTTATATATTCCCCCAACCAATTTTTTCACAAGGGGATAACTATAATACTATTAAAATTTCACGAGACTCCCCTTGCCGTTCAAAAAATTCACCAGAAAACTAGTTTGCTTAACTTTCTTTTTCCCTTTACTCATATGAATCTCTCCTTTCATATATATTACTTCTCCATTTTTAATTGAATACCTTTTTATATTTGAGTTTTTCTATATTTTTAGTCAGATTTATACAGATGATAACTCCATTTCTTTTCATTTCTTATACTATATTCACCTGAATACTATTACTTTTGAGAAACGCTTATTTATACTTATTGAAGAAATTACTTCCTGTACTCCGAAAAACAATGCTGCCTTCCCTATAAAACTTTGCTGATCTACTTTACGTTTAGAGCTACATATTATCTCTCTTTTGATTAATTTGTTTAGCTACATAATTTACATAGAAATATTGGTTCGCCAATTCTGAAAAATTTTACTTTGCATATAATAACCTTAAACAAAATATAACTTTTACCATAGGAGCACTCTATACTTTTCTATTAAATAAAAAAATTTTCATTGATAAACAAAACTAAATATTCACTAATATAACTATCCGTGGTTTAATATATGTAATAAACAAATATTTCTGTCTTTTATAAGGAGGTACTATGAAAGCAAACGTAGGGGATACTATACTTTTTCAACGAAATAATTTAAAGATTACTGGGTCTGTACTAAAACTATATACTGAATCGGTCTTAGTTGAAATTACAGATGTAAGCGGTGGTACTTTTGAATTTGATCGAACGATAGTAAATCATAAAAACTATAAAATTTTAAATGCAAATACATAAAGTAAAACTTTAATCAACCCTCACCAATCGGGCATTAACGGGCAGTTTATCTCCCATCCTAATTTCTTTGCTCAAGCTAAATTTTGAGGTGGAAGTTTCATTGCCCGTTAATGCGTGATAAAACAACACAAAATAGCCTCTGCTCACCAGCAGAGGCTATTTTATATCATAATACTTCATTAGTTTATATATCCTAAAACATTAACAATCTTACTCGCTTTTAAATTATTAATGTGATAATAAATTTCTAAACCCTTTCGCTCAGCTCGTAACACTTTACCTTTCATTTTTGATAAATGTTGCGAAACAGTCGATTGTGGAATATTCAGCAATTCTGTTAATTGTGTTACATTACAAGTTTTTCTAGTACTTAATTCATTTACAATTTGTAATCGGATTGGATGCGCCATAATTTTTAAAATATCTACATCCTCTTCTGAAACTACACTTTTTTTCATTTCACTCGTATATGTTGTCATAAGACATTCCCCTTTTATATGAATTCCTTTTTATTAAGATCCATTTCTACAAAATTCAATACTCCCGCTCAAGACCTTCATATAGAAATAATAGGATCTCAAATTTTCAAAAATAGAACTTACAATTATTCACTTTTTTTATTTATTCATTTATTTATTTGGTACATATACATAATACAATGTTAATATGTGCTCTATGTGAAGTTAGCATAAATTTATGATGAAGATTTATTTAATGACTTGCATCCTACTACGTGCTGGATAGTTTTATGCATTTTGTATCTTCCGCATAAAACTATCCAGTAATCTTAACACATTTTAGGCGTTTGTATATACTATTTACAAAACAATTTGGCAAAGGAGGATTTCATATGCCTACAATGTTACAAGAAGAAATTGAAGAAGCACGTGAGACATATGTCAGTCGTATCATTTTAGTTGGTGGATCAACTCTATTTTTAGTAGGTGGTGTTATATCGGCAATCGTAGCTTTTAAAGCTTATAATCGTTTGGAAAATACACCGCCTTCTTCTGATAATTCATAGGTGAGTTATCAAATTTTGAATAACAAACATACAAAGGCCGCCTCTAAAAAAGAGACGGCCTTTGATTTTTCATAAGTTCTACATTTAATAACGATTAGAACCAGCTTACATACTTTTATTTAAATTCAAATGTAAATAAAACATTTTAAAATATAAACCCTTACTTACATAATAAAATTATGTAACAATTCGAGAAAAGCGTGATTAAATCTTTTAGTATGAACTAAAATTGAACTTACTTCACCACAAACCGAGTCTGACTACAACCATCCTTCTGCTTCGTTACTTCTAATACAGCCGGCATTGCGTTTTTCAGCTCTTGAACGTGTGAAATGACACCGATAAATCGGCCTGATTTTTGTAAGTCAATTAAAGCGTCTACTGCTTTCGTTAATGATTCCTCATCTAATGAACCGAAACCTTCATCGATAAACATCGTTTCAATGGAAATACCACCTTCATACGCTTGAATGACGTCTGCCATTCCAAGCGCCAAGCAAAGCGATGCGTTAAACTTCTCACCGCCAGATAATGTTTTCACATCACGTGTTTGGCCGGTGTATGCATCGTACACATCTAAACCTAATCCACTTTGACGGTTTCTTTTTTCAACTCGCTCACTTCTTTTTAAATAAAATTGCCCATTTGATAATTTTCGTAATCGTTCGTTTGCAATTTGAACAATTTGTTCTAAATACTCAATTAAGATGTAACGCTCGAATGATATGCGACTTTCGTTATCGCCTTTCATTACTTCATATAAATCAACTAGTTCTTGGAAAGCTTTTTCTTCCTCATGAATTTGTTCATCAATACGTCTAATACTTTCATGTAAATCAGAAATATATGTTACAGCGTTTTGCGCACGTTGTCGTTTTTCTTTACTTATATCGAGATTGATTTCTAATTCTTTTATATGCTCACCTAACGATGTAATATCCATAAACTCTTTATCTTTTAATTCAGCATGTAACTCTTCAATTTGTTTTGCAAGTACTTCAAGAGATGAATAGTAACTTTGAATTTCTTTTTGTAACATCTCCATCTCAGCATCATTTAACTTAGCTTCTTTATACGTTAGCTGATCTATAAATCCCCTCTGCTCTAGTTCTTTCATAAAGCGCGAGAGAGTCTCTTCTTTCTTCAATTTTGCACTTTCAAATTGATTAGATGCACCTTCATGTTCTGCTTGAATACGTATATTTTCATTTTGCCAATGTTGATATGCTTCTTGCACTTTCTTCCATTCGTCTTCCATTAACCTAAGTTGTTGCATTGCTTGGTCAAACTGTGCTTTCCAAGCTTGTACTGTTTGTAAGTTATCTGGAATATTTTGCTTATCATGTTCATATGACGTACGAAGTTGCATGCACTCCATTTCTGTACGGTGCTGCAATGTTTCTGCTTCACGCTTTTGTTTCTGAAGTTCATCTACTTTTTCTTCTACACTTTTTATATTCACAGCAATTTGCTTACGCGTTTCTTCGCTTTCTTTTAACGTATTAACTTCTGCCGCTAATTGTTTTCCTTTTTGAACGAGTGCACTGTACGTTTCAACTAATTCATCTGAGTGATACCCTCGTTTCATGACTTCTTCGATCACCTGTTCATATTGTAGTCGATAGAAATTCCATTTCTCCTCTACTTGAACATGTAATTTTTCAGCAACATTTTTCTTGTCTCTTAAATCGTTTAACTCTTTTTCATCGATCGCATTACTTTGCTCTGTCGCTTTTTTCGGATGATTCGTACTACCACAAACTGGACAAGATTCACCATCATGTAAATGAAGTGCTAATATGCCTGCTTGTTCGCTTAGCCAGCGGCGTTCCATATTTTCATATGCACGAACTGCCTCTTGCATCTTAGTATATGCTGCTTCTTTTTCTTGCTCGAATTTTTGTTTCTCTTGCCAAACGTCATATGCCTGCTTTAAAACTTTTGCATCTTCTCGCATGTTCGTTAGTTCTTCTACTTTCGCTACATACTGCTCAAGTGCTTGTTCTAATTGCTGTAATTCACCAGACATTCTCTGTTTTTGATTTGTATGCTCTTCTAGTAGTTGATCGAGCTTTTGCATACTTTCTTTTAATCTTCCTAGTTGAATTTCAGCATTTTGTAAATTCAACTTTTTTTCAGCTAATGATGCAATAATTGATTGTAATTCTTCTAATCTTTGAACAAGTTTTTTAGCATCTTCTCGTTCAAGTTCTTTATTTTTTTCTACTTCGTATTTCTGCTGTGCAAGTGTAAAACTGGTTATTATATTCTCTTTTTTTACGATAATCTGCTTTAATAAACTTTCAGCCTTCTGTTCATTTTGCATTGCTTCCTCGTGCCATTGCTCAAATGGTAATAAATGCTTTGCTTGTTCCGCACGTCTAAAAGATGTTTCTTTCCTTTCAATGACCGCACGGTTTTCTTGTAAAGTGTTGTATCTTTCATTCTTTTGTTGTAAATCTGTAAATTTCTCATTTACAGATTTTGCTGCATGAAAACGTGTTTCAGCTTCTTTTAATTGCTTTGTTCGAGCATCTTGTTCTAGTTGTAATTGCGCAACCTCTGTCTTATATGCCGTTGTTTCTTGCTCTAACGCCTCTACTACTTGATGCGTATTTACATGTTCTTGTTCCACTAATGTCTCTAATAATGCTCCATCTCGAATTGGTAGTTTAAATACATTGCGGAAATGTAACTCTCGCTCTTTTTGTTTTTCTTGCAGAACGTCTTTCCATTGTTTTCGTTTTTGATCAAGTAATTCACGCATTAATTTATAACGATCTGTTTTAAAAATACGACGTAAAATCTCTTCTTTGTTTTCTGTCTCAGATGTTAATAGTTTTCGGAATTCTCCTTGTGGTAACATAACAATTTGACTAAATTGATGTTTACTTAACCCAATTAAATCTTCCACTTTTTTGTTTACATCTGTTACATGAAAACGATCAACAGCTGGAATTTTTTCTCCATCCATAACGTCATATAATTCTACTGCATGTCCTGTAATCGTCTTATTCCCTTGTTTTTTATGGCCAAGTTGCCGTTTTATTTCATAGTGCTTCCTTTTTAACTGAAAAGTTAGTTCTACACTTGTATAAACATCATCATCAGCAAACTGACTTCGAAGCATGCTCGTATCACTGCGTTCTTCCCCACTAGCTTCACCATATAATACGTAACAAATCGCATCAAAAATCGTTGTTTTTCCAGCTCCCGTATTTCCAGAAATGGCGAAGATGCGATGCTCTCCAAGATCATCAAAATTGATTACTTCTGTCTGTTTATATGGCCCAAATGCTGTCATAATAAGCTGAATCGGTCTCATCCTCGTTCACCTTCCCGTTCTTGCACTGTTTGTAATACTTCTACAAATAGACGTTCTTTCTCTTCTGATAAATCTAAGCCTTTCATTTCTTTATAAAAAGCTTTTAAAAGAGATACATCATCCGTTTTATGTCTTGAAACAGTTACTTCATTTGACTCTGTGAACTCTCGCCTTTGAATAGACCTTTCAACATGCATTGCATTTGGATATACAGAGCGTATTTTTTCCATTGGCTGCAAAACAGGATTTTCATCTAATAGTTTTACAAACACGTAATCTTCACTTACCGGATGTTGTAATAATTCATCTATTTTCGCTTCTACTGTTCGCATTTTACGACGTGGTGTAAGTAATCTTTTTTCAATTGTTGTTTCACCCTTTTCGTCCAGTTCCACGATATAATATCCTTTTTTATGTTTTTCTTCAGAAATAGAATATGCAAGTGGCGAACCTGAATATCGAATTGTCTCATTACGTACGAAATGCGCTTGATGTAAATGTCCAAGCGCTGTGTAATGAAATTTATCAAAATAATGACTATTTACGTATTCAGCACCACCAATTGAAAGCGGACGTTCTGCATCACTTGTATTCTCCTCCGCTTCTCCCGCAGAAGTTACAAATGCATGACCTACAAATACATGTCTTGCTTCTTTATCCATCGTTTCAGAAAGTTCATTCATAAAAATACGCATCGCATCATCATGAGATCGGACGTCTTCGTTTTTCAATACATGTCTAACTATGCTTGGATCCGAATAGGGAACTAGATGGAAGTGAACCTCGCCATATTCATCATTTAATACAATGGGTTCATATGGAAATTGAAATTGTCCCACAATAAATAATCCTTGTTTCTTCATTAAACTACTACCGAAATGTATACGATCTGGACTATCATGGTTTCCTGCAACTGCGATAACTGGTGTTTGTAAATCAATCACTATTTTTTGTAATACATCATTTAATAAGTCTACTGCTTCCGTAGGTGGAATTGCTCGGTCATATAAGTCCCCTGCAATAATTACGGCATCTGGTTTTTCTTCTTCAATAGCTTGTACAAACTGATCTAATACAATCTTTTGATCTTCAGTCATATACACGCCATGAACAAGCTTGCCTAAATGCCAATCCGCTGTATGAAATAACTTCATAATTTCCTTCTCCTTTTAATTTACTGAGTTTAGTGATACGAGTTGATAGTTTACTGTAGTTTTTCCGTTCTCCCACTCTAACTTTTGTATAATCGCACTACCAATTCTTTCTTCATTTGATTTATATAAAGGTAATATTTCTTGAACTGCAAATAAATGATAACCATTCAAGTTTAATTGAAATATGTTTTCTTCCATATGTAATCTTACTTCTTTTTCATTTGAAACTATTTTTGTGTGCATCTCAAATTTCATAATAGATACAACCCCTTCTTATAATCTCTACATTTTAATAGTATAGTGGCTATGCAAGATTGACAAGTACATACACGGTAAAGTACACACTTTTCTGTTGCTATATGTTTTATGTTTTCATTTAAATTACGGTATGTGAAATTTAATGTTATGCAAAAATAAAAATGTCTATTTAGACATTTTTATTTTTGCATATAATCTTTCATTACATAATATAAAATCGTTATTAAAACGCTCGCTACGAAAAATGAAAAAACCACCACAATATACCCATCTTTATTTAATAGAAAACATAAGGAAATAGATACGATAAAAATCGGAAATACGAGACGAACTTTATCCTTTACTTCTTCTGTCGTATCTGTATGATGAAAAAACTGAGTAATCCCTATCATTAATGATGACAAGATAATAACCGACAATAATAAAGGTCCTGGCATTCCGATTTCTCCTTTCTCTATTTCTAATTCCATGTAAACATTCATTATCATTTAAACCATTCTGTTTTCAAGAAATTTTTTACATTTTACACATTTATAATAGCGCTTTTGCCATAATAATTTCAAATAATATCACTTACATTAATAATGTATTATTCATCTTCAACATTCAAAATCCTGCAAAGATAACTCGGCAAAATATGCGTTGAATAAAGTGAAGCATGAATTAATAGGTATGAACAAAACTCCCACTGCCTATCGCTCGTACCTATCAAACTTTTAACAGCCATTCTCTTCTACCTAACTTTCTCGTATTCGTCGAATTTCAAGGTGTGGGCCTTCTTATCCACAAATAGCGGAATAAAATAACACTTACCGTCAACTTTAGACAAAATTTATACAGGACATTTCAATACGTATCAAGAATTAAGAATAAGAAGATATATAAGGGAGGATGAATCATGACTGAAAACGTTTTATTTTCTGTTAGTGAAAACGGCGTTGCATCAATTACTTTAAACCGCCCAAAAGCACTTAACTCTTTATCTTATGATATGTTACAACCAATTGGGCAAAAACTTAAAGAATGGGAGAACGATGAGCGCATTGCAATTATCGTATTAAAGGGAGCCGGAACGAAAGGTTTTTGCGCAGGCGGTGACATTAAAACTCTTTACGAAGCACGTTCAAACGAAGTTGCTTTACAGCATGCAGAACGTTTTTTTGAAGAAGAGTATGAAATTGATACATATATTTATCAATATAAAAAACCGATTATCGCTTGTTTAGATGGAATTGTAATGGGTGGTGGTGTCGGACTTACAAATGGTGCGAAGTATCGTATTGTGACGGAGCGCACAAAATGGGCGATGCCTGAGATGAACATCGGCTTCTTTCCAGACGTCGGCGCCGCATATTTCTTAAATAAAGCACCTGGATATACAGGAAATTACGTTGCTTTAACAGCATCTATTTTAAAAGCTTCTGACGTATTATTTATTCATGCTGCTGATTACTTTATGACGTCTGATTCATTACCAGCTTTTCTAGCCGAACTTGACAACGTAAATTGGCATACTGAAGATGTACATACTCATTTAAAAGCAGTTCTTCAAACCTTTACATCTACTCCTGACTTAGAAAGCAAACTTGCTGCTTCATTAGAGGAAATTAATACACACTTTGCCTTAGAAACGATTGAAGAAATTATCGACTCATTAGAAAAAGGAGATAGCGAATTCGCTTTACAAACGAAACAAATATTATTATCAAAATCTCCAATTTCATTAAAAGTAACTTTAAAACAACTATTAGATGGCAAAGGAAAATCTGTTGAAGAATGTTTCGCTACAGATCTTATACTTGCTAAAAATTTCATGAGACATGAAGATTTCTTCGAGGGCGTACGCTCCGTTGTCGTTGATAAAGACCAAAATCCGAATTATAAATATAAACAGGTAAGCGATGTTTCAGAAGACGACGTAAATCGTTTCTTTAACTTACTTAATGCCTAACAGTGAGACTATATTTGTAGTGTATTCACCACTACGAATATAGCCTCTTCTTATTTAATATTTTTTAACAAAATTTAATTTTATTAAATTAAATTTTGTGCTACACTAATTTTAATCAAATATTCTAAAAATAAAGAAGGAGGACGAATATGATAGAAAATTATCTTCTTTTCATCATTATGTCTATTTGTCTAATCATTTTACCTGGACCTGATACAGCGATGGCTACGAAAAACACATTAGTTGCTGGTAAAATGGGCGGTGTTAAAACAGTATTCGGTACATGTGTTGCACTTTTGATTCATACTTTAGCTGCTGTAATTGGTCTTTCCGCACTTATTGTAAAGTCAGCTCTTTTATTTTCTATTTTCAAATATGTTGGGGCCCTTTATTTAATCTATATTGGTATTAAAGCCCTATTAGCAGTGAAAAACAAAGAAGGTGTAAATACAAATGATGTATCTATAAATAATGATAAAGAACATACTTCTTGTTTTCGCCAAGGGTTTCTTACGAATTTATTAAACCCTAAAATTGCAGTCTTCTTTTTAACTTTTTTACCACAATTTTTAAATCCAAGTCATAATACATTTATTCAGCTTCTCGTAATGGGTCTTACTTATCTCGTTTTAACAATCATTTGGTTTGCCTTTTATATATTTTTAATTGATAAAATTAGTGCTTTTATGAAGAAACCGAAGACGCAACGTTATATTCAAGGCTTAACAGGAATCGTCTTAATTGGTTTTGGTATTAAACTAGCTTTTGAAAAAAATAATTAACAAGACGAAAACCACCACTATTAATAGTGGTGGTTTTCATTTAACAACTGATTTGGCTGTTCACTCTATATTAAAACCAGCGCTCCGTTACAACCTTTTTACGTGTATAGAATTGAACACCATCTGTACCATTTGTACCTAAATCACCAAAGAAGGAAGCTTTATTTCCTGCAAATGCGAAGAATGCCATTGGTGCTGGAACGTTTACGTTTACACCGATCATACCAGCATCGATATTATCACGGAACGTTTGTGCATGTTTACCATTTGAAGTGTAAATAACCGCGCCATTTGCAAATTTAGATTGATTTGTTAATTTAATACCTTCTTCTAAATCTTTCACTCTCACAATACTTAATACTGGAGCGAAAATTTCATCTTGCCAAATTTTCATTTCTTGGTTTACGCCATCAAAGATTGTTGCTCCAACGAAGTAACCTTCTCCAACTTCTTCATTAATTTTACGACCATCTACTAATAAAGTTGCTCCATCTGCTACACCGCTATTAATATAGCCTAAAACACGCTCTTTATGCGATTCACGGATTAATGGTCCAACGTAATTATCTTCGTTGAAACCGTCACCTACTTTTAGTTTTTTCGTCTCTGCTACTAGTACGTCGATAAAGTCATCAGCAATTTCATCTACTACTGCTACTACTGAACATGCCATGCAGCGCTCTCCACTACTTGCAAACGCAGATCCAATTACACCTTGTACCGTTTTTTCAAGATTGCAATCTGGCATTACAATCGCATGATTTTTCGCACCTGCTAACGCTTGTACACGTTTTCCATGTTTCGTACCTGTTTCATATACGTAACGAGCTACCGGCTCAGAACCAACGAACGAAACAGCTTGAATATCTTTATTTTCTAAAATGCTATTTACAACATCTTTTCCGCCTTGTACTAAATTTAATACCCCTTTTGGAAAACCAGCTTCATAGAATAACTCTACAAGTCGCTCTGCTAAAAGTGGCGTTCTCTCAGATGTTTTTAATACGAACGTATTACCGCAAGCAATTGCAAGTGGGAACATCCATAATGGAATCATCATTGGGAAGTTAAACGGTGTAATACCCGCAACAACTCCAATTGGATAGCGCCAGATCGATCCATCAATTCCGCTTGCGATATTAGGAAGAGCTTGTCCCATCATTAAATTTGGAGCTGATGTTGCAAGTTCTACCGCTTCAATACCACGTTGTACTTCACCTGTTGCATCTGTTAGCGTTTTACCATTTTCTAGCGTAATGATTTTTGCAAGCTCATCTTTATTTTCTTGTAATAGCTGTAAATATTTATATAAATTTCTTGAACGATTCGGAACAGGTACTTTAGACCATGTTTCAAATGCCGCTTTTGCCGCTTCAACAGCCTTTTCAACGTCTTCTTTTGGAGAAAGTGGAACGTAAGCAATGATTTTTCCAGTCGCTGGATTCGGAACCGCTTCTACTTCTGTACCAGTAGATTCTACCCACTCGCCATTAATATGATTTTTTACTCGTTTAATTTCAGTTGTAATCATTGTATTCTCTCCTTTTTATGATTTATTTTTGATTAGAAATTAATTGTTCGCTAACTTTCTTATATAAAGCAGCCATATCGTTTTCACCATACCCTGCCTCACTCGCTTCTTCATATACATTTAATAACATTTCACTTACAGGTAAGTGAAGTTCACTTTCCTTAGCTAAATCAACTGCAAAGCCTAAATCTTTTTTTAATAGATTTACAGTAAATCCTGGCTCATAGTTTTCTGATGCAATGAAACTTTTATAATTGCGCTCATAAATTCTACTTTGACCGTAACTTACATTTAAAATATCAAACATTTTATCTAAATCCATATTACTCTTTTTCGCTAATGTTAAAGCTTCACTCACACCAGCTGTATAGAAACCAATTAATAGATTGTTAATTAATTTAACAGTCGTACCACTATCAATTTGCTCGCTTACGTGGAAAATATTCGCTCCTAACACTTCCATGATAGATTCAGTTTTATCATATACGTCTTTTGATCCACCTACCATAAACGTTAATGTACGATTTTCTGCACCAATTACCCCACCGCTAACTGGTGCGGCTAAAAAGTCTACTTTCTTTTCTTTCGCCGACTCCTCTAACTGTTTGTTTAATTGTGGAGATACAGTACTTGTATCAATTAATACGACATTCGAGTGGCTATTTTCAAATAATCCTTCTTCCCCAAAATATACTGCTTCAACAGCACGAGGTGAAGGTAAACTTGTAAAAATCACATCGCATGTCTCTGCTAATTTTGAGATTGATAAGCCGATAATTCCTCCTTCTTTTTCAAAGGAAGCTTCAGCCTCTTTATTTAAGTCCACACCATATACTGTGTAACTTGATTTAACTAAATTTTTAGACATCGGAAGGCCCATGTTACCTAAACCGATAAAACCAATCTTTTTCATATCGCTTTCCTCCTATTTACACAATATATTTCCCACGATTTATAATAGCTTTCGCAATTTCTCTCTTTTTCGTAAATACGTTCGTGTATAAAGGCACTAATAATTGACGGATTTCAGCTAACATTACGTGTCTATCTTGTTCTTCTGTGACAGCCGCTGAAAGTATAGAAATCGCCGCTTCTTCTACTTTACGATAGCCTTCCTCACAAATAACATCCGTTATCATTTGTTTTGTACGCTCTTTTTCTTCACCATTTTTATTAATTGCTTTACTCGTACGTAAAAATGCTGATTCCATGACGTACACGTCCGTCAACATATTTGATAATACACGTGAATATTCTTGCTCTTGATCAATTTTTAATCCTGGAGTTTTAGAGAGCGTTTTCAAAGATTGTTTCAACAATTTTTTCGCTAATAAAATGTAACGATGGTTTCTTTCTACAGTTGCTATATCAATTTCTACTTCAGTATCTTCTATTTGTTCGATTTGCTTCATTAACATTTTAGCAACTGTTAATCTATTAATTTCATTTGTTCCTTCAAAAATACGACTAATTCTAGCATCACGATATAATCGTTCTACTTCGTATTCTTGCATATAACCGTAACCGCCATGAATTTGTACAGCTTCATCTACGATATAAGCGAGTGTTTCAGAAGCGTTCACTTTATTCAGTGCACATTCAATTGCAAATTGGGACATTTTTTTCATAAGGTCCTCATCACTCTCATGAATTGCGTCATCAATTACACCTGCTGTACGATAAGCTGCACTTTCTGCTCCATATGTTGTAATGATCATATTTGCAATTTTCTCTTGTATCATCGTAAAATCCACTAATTCCGTTTGGAACTGTTTTCGCTCTTTTCCATATTGAACTGACAAACCAATTGCTTGTTTTGCTGTTCCAATATTTCCAAAAGCAAGTTTTAGTCTAGCGAAGTTAAGAATATTAAGGGCTACGTGATGCCCTTTCCCAACTTCCCCTAACACATTTTCAGCAGGGATAACTACATCTTCTAAAATAAGCGTCGCTGTTGAAGAACCTTTAATCCCCATTTTCTTTTCTTCTAATCCAATAGATACACCTTCACATGTTCTTTCGACAATAAACGCTGTCATTCCTTTATTTGTCTTCGCAAAAACAACGTATACATCTGCCATATGAGCATTTGTAATCCACTGCTTCTCACCATTCAACTTCCAAGCTGTACCCTCTTCATTCAAAATTGCGCTTGTTTTTGCACTTAATGCATCAGAACCAGCATTTGGCTCAGTTAGAGCATAAGCCCCAATCCATTCTCCCGATGCGATTTTTGGTAAATATTTTTCTTTCTGTTCTTTCGTTCCGTAATATATGTAAGGCAATGTACCGACACCAGCGTGTATATTAAATGAAACGCTAAATGCACCTGCGTAACCCATCTTCTCTGCTACAAGACCTGAGACAGCCTTTCCTAACTCGAACCCGCCATAATCTTCTGGTACCTCAATGCCTAATAATCCAAGTTCCCCAGCTTTCTCAAATAATTGACGGGAAACTTTATAGTTATGTTTTTCAATGTTTTCAATTTGTGGGACAATTTCCTGTTTAACGAATTGTTCTGTCGTTTTTGCGATTAAATCTTCATCCCCTGAAAAATCTTCTGGTGTAAAGAAAGTATTATTCACATCTTTATTGATTGAAAAAAATTCATCCCAAGGTAACTTCGTTTTCTCCATCTGAATCCCCCTATCATTTCGGCCTTCATTGCTCTTTGCATATGCTCGTCTACGATGAGTGGAATATCTTATTATTGAAAACAGAAGGCGATGAATTTTCACATCAAGCAGTTCATTTTGCCAAAGATGTATTCTCATCGCCCTAGTTGTTTTATCTATTGATCTTCTGATAATACTGTTTTTGCAATTCCAGTATCTAATTCTTCAAAGTCATGATATGAAATTGTCTCATATAGCTCGCTTCGCGTTTGCATATTTGAAAGTGCATCTTTTTGAGAACCAGTCTCTTTAATTAGCGTGAATACATTCTCATATGCTTTTGCAGCAACTCGAAGCGACGTTACTGGATAAATCACCATTTGGAAGCCCATATTCGCAAATTCCTCTGCACTATAATATGGTGTTTTCCCAAACTCAGTCATATTTGCTAGTAAAGGTGCATTCACTTTGCTAGTAAATAAACGGAATTCTTCTTCCGATTGAAGCGCTTCTGGGAAAATTGCGTCTGCACCTGCTTTAACATATGCATTCGTTCTTTCAATCGCAGCATCTAGTCCTTCTACACCGCGAGCATCTGTGCGTGCAACAATATATAAGCTTGGCGCAACTTCTTTAATCGCTTTAATTTTTTGAACTAATTCTTCTGTAGTAACAAGTTTCTTACCATTTAAATGTCCACATTTCTTTGGTAATTGTTGATCTTCAATTTGAACAGCCGCTACTTTTGCCTCTACCATTTCTACAGCTGTTCTCGCTACGTTTAGTACTCCACCAAATCCTGTATCAATATCAACAAGAACTGGTAAATCTGTAGCTCTAACTAGATCTCTTGCTCTTTCTGCTACTTCAGTAGATGTCACGATACCTAAATCTGGTAGACCTTTACTTGCAGTGTAAGCAGCTCCCGATAAATAAAGAGCTGAAAAACCTGTATTTTTTGCAACAAGAGCGGCCATTGCATCATGAGCACCTGGAATTTGCAAAATTTCATTTGCTTCTACTAAAGCTCGGAAGCCATTCGCAAGCTCCTCTTGTGTTGACTGCTTATTCACAACCCAAGCCATTCTAAATTCCCCCTATTATTAAATTATGAATAGATCTACAAATTCGTTTACATTCATATTTTCTAGTTTTTCTTCATTTAAACAAACTTCATGAATTTGTTCTTGTTGCTTACTAGAATAATGACCTGCCATATTTGCAGTGAATTTTTGAACAACTTTTGGAATCGCTTCGTCTCTACGGAAACGGTGACCAAGTGGGTATTCACATTCCACGTTTTCTGTTACAGTACCATCTTTAAAATGAACTTGAACAGCGTTGGCGATTGAGCGCTTGTTCGGGTCAAGATAATCTAAACTGTACTGTTTGTTTTCAACAACAACCATCTTATTACGTAATTCATCTACACGTGGATCATTTGCTACTACATCCTCATAATCGTCCGCTACGATATCTCCTTTTAATAAACCAATTGCCGTAATGTATTGTAAACAATGATCACGATCAGCTGGGTTATTTAATGGACCTTCTTTATCGATAATACGAATTGCTGATTCATGAGTTGTAATTGTAATACGATCAATTTCATCTAATCTTTCTTTAAGTTCCGGATGTAATTTCACTGCACATTCTGCAGCTGTTTGTGCATGGAATTCTGCTGGATATGATACTTTAAATAATACATTTTCCATTACATAAGACTCTAGTGGTCTAGCTAATTTTAATTCTTGTTTGTTAAATAATACATCTTGGAATCCCCATCCTGGCGCAGATAATGCTGTTGGATAACCCATTTCACCTTTTAGAGCAGTCATTGCAAGATGAACACCGCGACTCGTCGCATCACCTGCTGCCCATGATTTACGTGATCCAGTATTTGGAGCATGTCGATATGTACGAAGACTAGAGTTATCAATCCACGCATGTGATAATGCATTAAAGATTTCTTCACGTGTTCCGCCAAGCATTTTCGCAACTACTGCAGTTGTTGCTACTTTTACATATAATACGTGGTCAAGACCAACGCGGTTTAAGCTGTTTTCTAAAGCAAGTACACCTTGAATTTCATGTGCTTTAATCATCATTTCTAGTACTTCACGTACTTTTAATGGTTCTTTTCCTTCTGAAATACGAACACGGCTAATATAATCTGCAACTGCTAAAATTCCGCCTAAGTTATCAGATGGATGTCCCCATTCTGCTGCAAGCCAAGTATCGTTATAGTCTAACCAACGGATCATACATCCAATATTGAATGCACCTTTTACTGGATCTAGTACATAAGACGTTCCTGGTACACGTGTACCGTTTGGCACAACCGTTCCTGGTACAACTGGACCTAATAATTTCGTACACTCTGGATATTGCAATGCTAAAATTCCGCATCCAAGTGTATCTAATAATACGTAGCGAGCAGTACTAAATGCTTCTGCACTAGTAACCTCTTTATTTAATACATAATCCGTAATTTCTTCTAATAATGCATCTTTTTGTTTAATTTCATTTGTTTTAATCATGCTATTCTTCCCTTTCTGTCGAAAATTCGTTATTATTAATGATGGGTGTCTGTCAAACACCCATCTGGCGGGCGGCGCTAACAACTCCCCAGTTGTTCTTATTTACTAAGTACATGTCGCTCGCCAACATAATTTACACGTGGACGGAACAAGCGATTATTTGCATGTTGCTCAATAACGTGCGCA